>DASQNN010000151.1:0-4472 GCA_035644955.1 Nodosilinea sp.
CAGCAGCTGCTGCACATGTTTCGCTACCAAATTACCCTGGCCCAGCGGCTGCAGGTGGTGGCCTTTTTGCGCTGGCTGATGTTTTGGGGGATCGCCTTTGTGTGGATTACGGGCATCGCCAGCGGCCTTTACATTTTTCCCCAGACCCGTGGCTATGCCTTTCGGCTGTTTTCAATTCCGGTGCTGCTGCTGCTGACCTGGTTTTTTACCGGGCTGCTCAACCGGCTGGCCAACCTCGGCATCGAGCGCGTTGCCCAGGCCTGGAACAAAAACGAGCTGGGCGACCTGGATGACATTCAGCGCAAGTCAATGCGCGTTTCGACCATTACC
Source organism: Nodosilinea sp. (assembly GCA_035644955.1). GTDB lineage: Bacteria > Cyanobacteriota > Cyanobacteriia > Phormidesmidales > Phormidesmidaceae > Nodosilinea. The sequence continues at coordinate 331 of DASQNN010000151.1, forward strand.
GGTGCCCTGAAGGGACTGAAGACGACAGTTATCTACGCCCTGGCCACCCTGCTGGTGCTGCAAACCCTTAGAATCGCTCCCGCCTCGCTGCTGGCCTTTGGGGCGATCGCGGCTCTGGCTGTCTCCTTTGCGGCCCAAAGCCTGGTCAAAGACCTGGTCAACGGCTTTCTCATCCTGCTCGAAGACCAGTATGCCATTGGCGATCTTGTCACCACCGGCACCACCACCGGCATTGTTGAAAACCTCAACCTGCGCATTACCCAAATTCGTGGCGAAGACGGCCGCTTAGTCACCCTGCCCAATAGCCAGATCTCCCAGGTCGAAAACCTCAGCCGCAGCTGGTCGAGGGCCAACCTCAAATTTGATGTGGCCTACGGCACCAATGTCGACCAGGCTCTATGGGTGGTGCATGAAACAGCCTACGCCATGGCCAACGACCCTGAGTGGCGCTACGCCATTCTCAACCCAGTAGAAATGCTGGGGGTAGAGGCGATGACCCATGCGGGCCTCACTATTTTGGTCTGGATCCGCACCCGGCCGCTCAAGCAGTTTTTAGTCGCCCGCGAATTTCGCCGCCGCCTGCGCATTGCCTTCGACCGGGCGGGTATTGCCATTGGGGTACCCCAGCAGATCTTTACAGAGCTAGGCCGTGGTTTGGACACCAACGGCCACAGCGATGGGGCCGACCATCGGACAGCAAAAAGCGGGGCTATGGAACCCCGCTAGTAGCGTTTGACTATGAAGCGTCGGGGCTGGGGCGATCGCGAGTTTTATCCTCAAAACCTCTCAGCCCTCAACGCTGACCACCGCAGACTTGCGCCGGTCTACTTCAGCTTTTGCTTGATGAAAGCCAGCATCTTGCCCAGCTGACCCTTGAGCAGCGTCACCTCGCCCTGGAGCTGTTTCACCTGGGCCTGGAGGGCCTGGAACTCAGCGGCGCTCACCTCGCCTCCGACGGCGGCGGCGGGTGCGGCGGTAGGTGCGGGCATGGGGGTACGGCGGGGCTTGCGGGCCTTGACCATGGCCGCTTTGATGGCTTCGATCAGTTCTTTCTGCTCAAAGGGCTTTTGAATGAACTCAAAATACTCAAAGGGTTCGGTAATCTTTTCGGTAACTTCTTCTTTGCGGCCCGACATCAGCACCAGGGGAATGTGCTGGAGGTCTGGGTTGATCTGAATTTCCTGGAACACTTCCCAGCCGCTCATGCGGGGCAGCAAAAAGTCGAGCATGATCAGGTTAGGGCGCTGGCTGCGAATGGCATCCATGCCTTCTACACCGTCTTGGGCCTCAATGACCTCGAAGTTACCCTGGGGCAGCATGTCGCGGACGCGCATGCGAATGACCCGGCTATCATCGATGACCAAAATCCTATGATTTGTCACGGTTGACTCCTCTCGCGGTGTCGAAGGGCTTGGTAGACGTGAAATCAGTATAGTTCAGGTTTCTAGAAAGTCTTGCTTGGAGATTGAGAATCTGTCTCAACCCAGGTTTTCTAGGCGGATGTAGCCGCTCGGCCTGCTCTAAAGCTGTTTCAATCATTCCCCCACTGGCTTTATAAACCAACAGCTAGGGCTCAAATTGCTAAACCTTGGAGGGCGACGTGGGGGCAGAGGGCGGCGTTAGCAACAGGTGGGCGGCCTGTTTAACCTGGTCGAAGGGCTGGGGGCTGGGGGCCAGGGCGGCCAGGCGCACTACGCACTGGTGGGGAAACAGCTCAGCGGGCAGGTCAAGCCCGCTCTGGTAGCGGTTGTGGACAATGTAGCGCTGGGCAATGCCGCGATCGCTCAGGGTGTGGTTGAGTCGGCTGGCCTCGGCCAAAATGGCTGACTGGTTTTGCACCACGCCAATAAACTCAGTGTGCTGGGGGTCTTTGAGTTTTTCCTGGGCGGCCAGCACCCGCTGGCGCAGGGTGCGCAGACGACCCATAAACTCCACTCGGCCCACCACGTCTTTGTACTTGATCCACAGCTTAAAGATCCATCCGAGCCAGTCGCCCAGGGCGGTGGGCATCTCTAGAAACCGCAGTAGGTGGCCGGTGGGGGCAGTGTCGAGCACAATCAGCTGCTGCTCGTTGCGCTCCAGCAAATCCATCACGGTAATCAGGGAGAGCATTTCGTCGATGCCGGGCAGGGCCTGGGCGACAATCTGCCGCCAGGCGGCGGGGCCGTAGGCCATCTGTATGCCGCTGGCAATGTCGCCATCGCCAGCCATCATGTCGGCGAGCTCCCACAGGTAGTCGGTGCGAAACTGGTCAAGCACCATATCGGCGCTGACCTCCTGGGCTTGAAGATTGGGCAGTAGCAGGGTGGGTTCGTGGCCCAGGGGCTGCCCAAAGGCATCGCCTAGGGAGTGGGCCGGGTCGATCGACATCACGCGCAGATTGGCTTCGGGATGGCGCTCGGCTAGACCCCAGCTGAGGGCAGCCGCCACGGTGGTTTTGCCCACCCCGCCCTTGCCGCCGACGACAATTAGCCGCCGCCCTGCGGATACAGGGTCTTCCATGCCAGGGGAAATGGGCTGGGGCCAATGGAGGATAGGAGCGCTAGGCGCAGATTCCCCAGCAGCGAGTTTTAAGTCTACCGGCTGAACCTGGGCTATTAGCCCGTCGAGGGCGGGGCCACCGACCGGTTCGCTGGTTTGGGCGGGCACCCACAGCACTGGCCGCCCCTGGGCGATCGCCTCAAACTCGGCCAGCACCTGGCGATGGGGGTCGACAATGCAGCCCGACTCCTGCAGCACGCGGTTAATCACCAGGCCCCCCAGGGGCACGCTCAACCGACCCAGGGCGGTGATGAAGCGATCGCTCTCGGCCCAGCTCATAGGTTCTGGAATGCCTACCACCCAGCAGACGGCGCGATCGCGGTCCTGGATCAGCGCTCTCCCCTGCTCCAGGTCGTGGCCCATGTCGGCAATGAAGGCATCGGCTTCGTCGGGGGTGTAGCGCCCGGCCAGGGTTTCGGTGAGGGTGCGGTGCTTTTGCTGAAACTGCCCCAGGGCCGCCAGCAGCGTATCGAGAAAATCCATCAGGGCAAACAGGCTGAGGGTGTGGCCGCTGGGGGCCATATCGACAACCACGCGGTCGGCTTCGCGATCGCGCAAAATTCGCTGAATTTCCAGCAGCGCCATCAGTTCATCGAGACCCGGCCAGCCCATGTCCCACACGGGGCTGAGGTCATCGCCCTCCACAAAGCTGCCGCGCTCGACTAAAAGCTCTAACACGTTGCCAAAGTCGGTCCGAAACTGCTCCAGCAGCGCCGCCGCATCTAGGGCGCGCACCTGCACATTGGTCAGATCAGGTAGGGGGGTCGGAGTATTGTCGACCGCCAGGAGCAGCACATCCCCCAGGGAGTGGGCGGGATCGGTAGAGAGCAGCAGCACCGTTTCGTCGGGGTGCTGCTGGGCCAGCTGTCGCGCAAACCCGCAGGAAAGAGTGGTTTTGCCCACGCCGCCCTTGCCGCTAAACATAAAGAGTTGATGGGGCGATGATGTCAGCATAGCCAACCTTGCAAAGTGCTGAATTTAGGGTGCCCAAGGCTATCCAGCAATGGCGGCTTTACTAGAAAACTTAATTGCCCTATCCAGTAGTAGGGGCAGACCAGGAGGATGTCCCTACCGGACAGGGTTCTCAGGCCCGCGACCTCGGTAGGTATCGATAAAGGTGGCGGCGGCTTCGGGCTCAAATCGGGGCAAAATCAGCTTTTTCGTCCAGGCGGTCAGCACTACTTCCTCGCCCAGCCCCGGCTTGGGCACCACCACGAGGCCATCCCAAAGGCCCGGAAACTCTGCGGCCCAGGCGGTGAGGGTGTCCATGGCAGCCTGGCCAGGCTGGTCAATATAGATCACGATGTTGCCGTGCTCGATGGAGTGCACCAGCTCTTCTAACCGCTGTTCTTGGGTGTAAACCCCTGGCAGCACTGGGTTGGGGTCGTGGGGGCCAGAGGTGGGGAAGTCGCTGTCGTAGTTGACGGGCTGTCCGGGGGCAACGTGGGTTTGCCCCCGGTCGGGAAAGGTTTGAATATTGGCCATGGCTGCCTTGCCAATGGTGGTGTTGGGCTCAAAGGCCACCGACTGGGGACGGTTGCGATACCAGAGCCCGCCTAGTAGGGCGACCATGAGTGCCGCAATGCCCACCGGCCCCAAAA
>DASQNN010000152.1:0-8726 GCA_035644955.1 Nodosilinea sp.
TGCCTGGGGAGGGGCAACGGCAATGAACCATAGACATTTACTCAGCCTGGGGCTATTGGCCCTGACGCTGCTGCCGGGGCTGACCCAATCAGCGCCAGCAGCGAACCTAGAAGAACAGCTCGACATTCGCCCCAACAACGCCACCCGAGGGCAATCGCGCGACGTGGCCGACGGCTGGATACAGCTGGGCAACGAGCAGTCTGCCGAGGGCAACCTAGCTCAGGCCGCCGATTCTTGGGCGGAGGCGGCTGAAATTTACCGCCTGCTGGGCGACACCCAGTCGGCAGGACGGGCCTACGGCTCGATGGGAGCGGCCTTTGCCACCCTGGGGCGCTACCCCGAGGCCGAGCGAGCCTTTGTGTTGCGCATTGGCACCGCCCGCGACAACAACGACCTCCTGGGCCAGGTCTACGGGCTCAACAACCTGGGCAATCTCTACGTCAACCAGGGTCGGCTGCTGGCAGGACAGGCCCACTTTGAAGAAGCACTGCAGCTAGCCCGCACCAGCGGCGACTCGCGCGCCATTGGTCTGTCGCTGAGCAACTTGGGCCAGGTGGCCACCCAGCGGGGCGACTTAGATGTGGCGGTACGCCTGCTAGAGGCTGCGGCAAACTACCGCCTTTTGGCCAGCGACTACGTGGGCGAGGCCCACTCCTCCAACAGCCTGGGGGATGTGTACGTGGCCCTGGGACGCGAATCTAACGCTATCGGAGCCTATCGGGTGGGCCTGCGGGCGGGCGTAGAGGCAGAAAACAGTGCCCTACAAATTCGCGCCCTCGACGGTCTGCTGGGAATTTATCTGGGCCGGGGCGACTTGGTACGGGTGAGAGAATACCTTGACCAGCGCAGCGCCCTCACCCTCGGCACCAGTCCTGCCGACCTACAAACGGCCCTTACCTACCGCTGGCTCGGCGACTTCTATCTCCAAACCAATGCCCAGGAGCTAGCCGAGCGAGCCTTTAGCCAGGGGCTACAGATTTCCCGCAACCTCCAGCAAAAGTCTTTAGAAGCGGAATTTATTAACCGCTTGCTCGCCCTCTAGGCAACTTGGGGCTTGCACCATAACCCGAATTTACCCCGGCAAAGCCTTCGTGGTAGAGGCCTTGCCGGGGTGAGTCCTGCCGCTGGGGAGAAGGCATAGCCCCACCCCAAACCATCAGGGGTACCTACGGATGAACTTCAGCGTATTGGTCGCTGGACTGGGCGACGAGGGCAGCTGAACCATTTAGCCCATTGACCGGTTGAGGCAGCGGATTGCGGGCTTTAATTAGGGCAATGGCACGGTTCACGCTCTCGGGCAAAATCACCACTAGACCACCGTCAGGGGCGGCATCTAGGGCAGTGTTGACGGCCTCGGTTTCGTCCAAAATGGTGCGATAGTTGGCCGAGCCGGGGCTCTCTTCAATCCCGTGGACGATCCACTTGGCGGCCTCGCCTCGCTCCCGACCGCGGGTGTCATCGTCTTCTTTGACCACGATGTCGTCAAACATTTGGGCCGCCAGTCGGCCTAAGGCAATAAAGTCATCGTCGCGGCGATCGCCCGGACCCCCGACCACGCCAATGCGCTGCCCGGGCCAGTTTTTCACAAAGCCCCCCAGAGCTTCGTAGCTGGCGGGGTTATGGGCGTAGTCTACCAGGGCGTGAAAACGACCCAGATTAAACAGGTTCATGCGGCCTGGGGTCTGGTCGGTAGAGGCCTCAAAGGTGTGCAGGGCCTGGCGAATATAGCCAATATCAACCCCCTGGGCAAAGGCTGCCAAACTGGCCGCCAGGGCGTTAGCAATCTGGAAAGGAGCCTTGCCGCCCATGGTGAGGGGCACCTTTTCGGCCTGCTCAATGCGCAGCAGCCAGTCGCCCTTGAGAATAGACAGGTAGCCCTGCTCGTAAACGGCAGCCAGCCCCCCCTGCTGGGAGTGCTTGCGCACCAGTTCATTGTGGGGATCCATCGAGAAGTAGGCCACCTGGCTCTTGACTCGCTGGGCCACGGCCGACACCAGGGGGTCGTCGGCGTTGAGCACCGCATAGCCGCCGGGGCGAACGGTTTCGGCCACCACGCTCTTAAGGTGGGCCATGTCTTCGAGGGTTTCAATATCGCCTAGACCCATGTGGTCGGCGGCGACGTTGAGCACTACGCCAATGTCGCAGTCTTTAAAGGCCAGGCCCGATCGCAGAATGCCGCCCCGCGCCGTTTCTAGCACCGCCACCTCGACGGTGGGGTCTTGGAGAATGACCTGGGCGCTCTGGGGGCCGGTGGTGTCGCCGGGCTCGACCATGTTGTCGCCGATGTAGATGCCGTCGGTGGTGGTAAAGCCCACCATCTGCCCGGTCTGCTTAAAGATGTGGGCGGTGAGGCGAGTGGTGGTGGTTTTGCCGTTGGTGCCGGTAATAGCCACCACGGGAATACGGGCGGGCTCCCCGTGGGGAAACAGCATGGCCAGAATGGGCTCGGCCACGTTGCGGGCAATGCCAACGCTGGGGCAAATGTGCATGCGTAGGCCGGGGGCAGCATTGACCTCGACAATAACCCCATCCACCTCGCGCAGGGGCTTAGAGATATCGGTGGTCACGACGTCGATGCCAGCAATGTCAAGACCAATGGTTTTGGCAATACGCTGGGCCACCCAGATGTTGTCGGGGTGAATATCGTCGGTGCGGTCGATGGCGATGCCGCCGGTGCTGAGGTTGGCGGTGGCCCGCAGATAGCACATCTCGCCAGCAGGCAGCACGGTATCGAGGGTGTAGCCCTTGCGATCGAGCAGCTGCCAGGTGGTGCGATCGACCTCAATGCGGGTCAGCAGGTTGTCGTGGCCCATCCCGCGACGCGGATCCTGGTTGGTCACCTCGATTAGCTGCTCGATGGTCGATTTGCCGTCGCCAACCACGTGGGCGGGCACCCGCTCGGCCACCGCAATCACCCGGCCATTGATGACCAGCACTCGGTGGTCGCGGCCCCGGTAAAAGCGCTCAACAATGACACCTCGGGAGACCTCTTTGGCGGCTTCGTAGGCTTCCTCTGCCGCCTGAAGGGTGTCGATATCGATGGTGATGCCGCGCCCGTGGTTGCCGTCTAGGGGCTTGATCACAATGGGATAGCCGCCCACGGCTTCGATCGCGTTTTCTAGCTCATCGAGGTAATAAATCACCGTGCCCCGGGGCACGGGCACCCCGGCGTTGCGCAAAATTTGCTTGGTACCCTCTTTGTCAGAGGCTAGCTCTACGGCCAAAATACTGGTTTTGCTGCTCAGGGTGGCCTGCACTCGCTGCTGATAGCGGCCATAGCCGAGCTGAATCATGGCTCGGGTCGAGAGCTGCATCCAGGGAATGTCCTGGGTTTCGGCGGCGCGCACAATGGCTTCAGTGCTGGGCCCCAGGGCGGCATCGAGGCGAAACTCGGTGAGGTCGGCCAGGTCCTGTTCTAGATCGGCTTTGGGATAATGGCCGGTTTCGACCAGGCTGTTGCAGAGGCGTACCGCCGCCCGGGCGGCGTAGCGGCCCGCCTGCTCGTTTTGGTACTCAAACACCACCTGGTAAACGCCGGGTTCGGCCACGGCACGGGTGCGGCCAAAGCCCACGGGCATGCCGGCCATGGTCTGCAACTCTAGGGCAACGTGCTCGATGATGTGGCCCATATAGGTGCCCTGGCGCACCCGGCTGAGAAAGCCGCCGCGGTGCCCCGGCGAACAAAAGTGCTCAATTAAGCTGGGGAGCGTTTCTGCTAAAGCTTCGTAAAACCCAGGAATCTGGTCGGAGGGGCGATCGGCTAGGTCTTCTAGATCTAGCCGCATCAGGATCAGGTTGGGATAGCGAATGCTCCAGTAGTTTGGCCCTCGGAGAGTCTGGGTTTTAAGAATTCGCATGGGCTGTCGTAACTCACCAGTCGTGGAACAGGGTTGGCTTAAAAGCAGCGCAGATTGAAAGGGTGCTGATCAGGCAGGTGGTGTAGGCAGTATAACCCCAGGTCAGGACTCAAGCCAGTATTCCAAGGGCACGATCTTGCCCTAACCATAGGAATAACGTGACACCTTGACCTGAGCTTACCCGGTTACTGGGTTAGGGCACGAATAAATCCCTGGAGCTCGCTTAAAAACCCACCCCGTTTGCTCGGCCCATTGGCAGCAGCGGGGTCACTGGGGTCGGGAGCGGTTTCGCCCATCAAAATGCGATCGAGCGCTTCGCCGGAGGGTTTTTGGGGCACTTCAGCCAGGAGTTTGTAGCCGGTGTCGGTTTCCTGCCAAACCTGCCAGGGGTGGGGGTAGCAGCGCAGCACCACGGCCTCCTCTAGGGGGCGCAGGTAGTAGATCGGTTCTAAAGTGCTGAGGAAGCGATCGCGCAGCTGCCGCCCGGCGTAGCCAATGCCAATGGTGGCGACGTCCTCGAGCTTGGGGTTGAGCATGATCACAAACTTATCCCCCGCCTTGGTACACATGTCTTCGACCTGGTTGACCTCAATGGAGGAGGGCTCGACAAACAGGTAGGCCTGGTCGTCGGGCTCTATCTCGCTGTGCAGCTCACCAATGCCCCGCACCACAAAGTCGGGGTTGCCCCAGTCGCGGCGGGCCAAAGCCGCCGCCCCCGCGTCGGGAAAATAGATCTTAAAAACCAGACCCAGCTCTTGCAGGGCGGGGTAAAACTGCTGGGCCACGGGCATACCCTTCAGTTCTGAGTAGACCAGCTCGACCACCATGCGGGGCACCCCGGCCCGAATCGCGGCCTGGGCCGCCCCCCGAGCCTGAACGATCGCCGCCTCAAGGCTGGGCGGCACGGTAATCGCGGCAGAATTCACAGCATCGTTATTGTCTTTTGCGGCTTGAGTCATGTCGGTCATCGGGGTTAGCAATCCTACACGGGGGCCAGGGTCAGGGGGGCCAGGGCGCGGTGGAGCACCTGACGCAGCACCATCGCCGTCCAGTCGATGTCGGCGGCGGTGGTGTGTCGCCCCAGGGTGAGGCGAATGCCGCAGCGGGCCGCGCGATCGCTGTAACCCATCGCCAGCAGCACCGGGCTGGGGCTGAGCTTACCGCTGCGGCAGGCCGACCCGGCGCTAATGCCAATGCCGGCCAGGTTCATCTCGCGCACCAGGGTACGACCGCTGACGCGATCGCCATCGGCGGCGGTAATGCAAAAGCTGGCGTGGTGGGGCAGCCGGTGGTGGCGATCGCCTGTTGGCGCCAGCTCAGCCACATCGGCCAGCTGCGCAAAGAGGCGATCGCGCAGCCCGATCAGCCGCAGGGTTTCGGTGGGCATGTCCGTCGCTGCCAGGGCCGCCGCTGCCCCAAACCCGGCCAGGGTTGGCACTGCCTGGGTGCCCGAGCGCAGGCCAAACTCTTGGCTACCACCGCCCAGCAGGGGCAGCAACTCTACCCCCGGCCGCACGTACAGCGCCCCCGCCCCCTGGGGGCCATAGATCTTATGGCTGGAGAGCGACAGCAAATCGACCGGCAGGGTTTGCACATCCAGGGGCAGCCGCCCCGCCACCTGCACTGCATCGGTGTGAAACAGCGCCCCGTGGTCGCGGGCAATTTGGCCTAGAGCCTCGATCGGCTGTAGGGTACCCACCTCGCTCTGGCCGTAGATAACCGACACCAGCACGGTGTTGTCGCGTAAGGCCTGTCGCAGGTCTGCCGGGCTCACTCGGCCCTGGGCATCCACCGGCAGCCGGGTCACCTGCCAGCCCAGGCGCTCAAGCTGCTGAGCAGGTTTTTCAATCGCCGAGTGCTCTATCGCTGAAATAATTAGGTGCTGGGGCACCCGGTAGCGCTGGGCCACCCCCATCAGGGCCAGGTTGTCGGCCTCGGTGCCCCCTGCCGTAAATACCACCGAATCGGCGGCCGCATTGAGCAGTACCGCCACCTGCATGCGCGCCTGCTCTAGCACTGTGGCCGACCGGTTGCCCCACTGGTGCAGGCTGGAGGGGTTGCCCCACTGGTCGGCCATAGAGGCAGTCATGGCGGCGATCGCCTCGGGCCGCGGCGGGGTGGTAGCGCTGTAATCTAAATAAATTTGCATAGTGGACTCGGCAAGAGAACAGCGCGCCCCTGAGGCACAATAATTCATCCTAGCAGGGAGCGCTGTCGCCGTTGAGCCAGCCTAGGCTTTGACAAATAGCTCAAAGGGGTAGTCAAAGAAACCCATAAAGGTCTTTGGCAGGGCTGTAAAGTTGCCAACTACCGGAATGTACTGCGATTTGTACGCCTGTAGCGCCGCCAATTTTTGAGCTTTAACTGGGGCAATAGGCAGGCTGTACAACCCCTGGTACTGCTTGCTAGACAAGTCGGCCAGGTTTTCGTAGCGCCAGAGAGACCAGACCAGATATTGCCACAGCTCAATTGTTAAAGGCACCTCATTCAGAGCGTCCCTAACCAGGTTGTGGGTGGCAATGTGGTCGTCGTGCTGATCTTTGTAGTACGGCACGTAGACTTCGCCGGGCTGTATAACCGTGAGCCAGTGTGCTAGCGACTGCACCATCTGCTGGCGCTGGTCTCCCGCCAAACTGCTTAAGGTTGAGTCTTTGGCATCTAAAAAAACAATATTCGATGCTTCTACACCGAGAATATCCAGGGCGGCAGTGGCCTCCTGCTGCCGCAGGCGAATGCACTCTTCTGCTGTTATGGGCGGGGGCTCTGGGGCAGCCCAGTAGCACAACTGCCCATCGGTCAAAAAAACGACCCAAACCGGTACTCCCTGCTGCCGTTTAAGGGCGATCAAGCCACCACAGCCCAGGGTTTCGTCATCCTGGTGGGGAGAAAAAATAACTACCGGCTTTTGGGATACCTGCAAAACCTTCCCCCGCTGGCGTAACTGGCGTCGCACCAGCCGTCGTTTACCGTAATCGATCGCCTTACCTACGGTTGAAAAACTAACCATATTGATTGCTCTTATTTAAAAGAAGGTGCTAGGCCAAGCTTTGTCGAACTGTTGACAGAGCCAAGATTAACCCTGGAAAATCTGTTTCGGCACCGTTGTGCAACTGCCTTGTAGGGTAGAGGTAGGCAGTTGCAGCAGGGCATGCAGGACACCCATATGCCACCCTATGCGCCAAAAGCAGTTTATGTTTTGAACATCTACTAGGCTGCGTAAAGCCCACAGCAACACTAGCACTAGGCGAAGTTTAATGCCGTGAAGCTGCATGCCTTTTTCTTTATACTTAAGATAAGTTTTGCCCAGCCCATTGCCCCAGGCAAAGGCTTTACGAAAGGTTGACCGCCTGGCCTCAAAGAATCCCTTGGGGGTAGCTGGGGAACTGCGAATGTATATAACGGCTTCGGGCACAAAAACGAGTTCAACACCGGCTAGCTGGGCTCGAACACAAAATTCAGCATCTTCTAAATGGGTAAAGTTTTCGTCAAACCCACCCACCCGCTCGTAGAGCTGCCGCTGAATCGCCAGCCCACCAGCCCCCGCAAAGGGCAAGAAAGGAATCCTAAAGTGCTGTAGCCCCTGATCTTGTAGACCATTCTGCCGCCCTGGATTGAGCCGCTCTAGGTCAAACCGGCAGGCCAAAAAGCCGTGGCTAGCAAAGGCTTGCTCCAGAGCCTGGAGCCAACCTGGGGCGACGACATCGTCGGCATCACAAAAGGCAATGTAGTCACCGGTAGCCGCGCTCACCCCAATATTGCGAGCATAGCCAGCCCCTTGTCTACCGGAGGCATCAACAATTTTAAGCTGGGGCAGGCGATCGCTATACTGCCTGACAATATCTAGGGTGGCATCGGTTGAGCCGTTATCAGCAATGATGACCTCCAAAGGAGCGGAGATCTGGTGGGTAATGGCTTCAAGCTGCTGATCGATGGTAGCAGCGGCATTTAAGCAGGGAATAACAACACTGACTTTCATAAAAGGCCCCTTGCATGGTTTATGAAACGTAATTTTTTAAAGTTTGGAAGTAGAAAAGCCTTAAAAATCCAGGTCTCTGCCATCTCGAACGCCAAAGCACTGCACATAGACCGAATTTTAATTTGGTCATTTTCGCTACGATTCCAAACGTAAGGCAATCTCATCAAAGGCCACTATGGCTTTTACTGATTCTTTATAGATTGGGTACGCTCTGCGAAGAGTAGGCATAAACCTCAGTAAAATGCCTTACAACTGCAACCGAAAAGTAGGTATTATTACTGTCGCCAAAATAAAAACATCGTTTTTAAAGACGCCATAACTCTAGAAAGTCTGCTGCCTAGAGTTATGGCGCTGCATTTGAATAGTTCAAGCCAGTTATGGGAGTCTAACGGCCTTTTAAGAGTGTTCTTTCTTCTAGCCAGACACACTAATGACTAAAGCACGCTAAGACTCGACCAGCCGGTTTACCACGCCCATGTGCCAGCCCAAGCGCCAAACGCTGTTGTGGGACTTGAGCCCAGACCCTAAGAGCCGTAACCCCCACAGCGGAATTAGTACCAGACGCGGTGCCAGCCCGTGCAGCTTCATGCCCTGATCGCGGTAGCGTAGGTAGAGGGTAGCCAACCCGTAGCCCCAATTGTGGGCTTTGCGGTAGGTTTCTCTCCGGGCCTCAAAAAACGACTGCTCTGTGCCAGTGCCGTAGCGGTAATGCACCACCGCCTCGGGCACAAACACCAGGGGGTGGCCAGCCACCTGCACGCGAATGCAGTAGTCGGCATCTTCTAGGTGGATAATGGTTTCATCGAACCCGCCCACCGATTCGTGAATGTCTTTGCGGATGGCCAACCCGCACCCCGCGGCAAAGGGGTAAAAGGGCGTTCTAAAGTTTTGCA
>DASQNN010000153.1:0-16174 GCA_035644955.1 Nodosilinea sp.
GGGCAGATGCAGGTTGGCCGTCGGAAAGCCCAGAGTGCGCCCCAGCTGCTGTCCCCGCACTATTCGTCCCGTTAGGCTGTAGGGCCTGCCCAACAGTGCCTTGACTGTTTCTAAATCGGCTTTCTCTAGAGCCTGACGAATGCGGGAGCTGCTAATGCGCTCGGTGCCCTGGCAGGTTAAAGGCGCAATATGGACCTGCACGCCGTGGCGGGCGGCCAGGGTTTTCAGGTCGTCGACGGTGCCCTGGCGCCGCTTCCCAAAGCAAAAGTCTTTGCCGACGCTAATAGTGGTTACCCGCAGCTGATCGATCAACAGAGATTCTACAAAGTCTTCGGGCGAGAGGTTAGCCAAGTGCTGGTCGAAGGGGAGAAGCACCAGCTGCCCGATGCCCAGGCGGCTAATCTGGGCCGCCTTCTCATCCAGGGGCGTGAGCAGCGGACGGGCTTGGCCGGCAAAAAACTCTTGAGGGTGGGGGAAGAACGTCATCACCGTGGGCATGGGCGTAACCGTTCCCGCCCGACCCCGCTGGGCAAGGTTGCCCGGCTGAGTTCTCTGGCGATTGCTCAAGCCCCGCAGGGCAACCCCAGGTAGCTGGGTTATCTCATTGCCAAAGGCCTTGCCGTCGGTAGTAGGCGGCACAACCGAACCAATCACCGCCTGGTGGCCCAGGTGAACGCCGTCGAAATTCCCCAGGGCGATCGCCGTTGGGGTAATAGCGGTTGTAAGGGAAGACGTGATCCACACGCTTTACATTTTTACATAAACTGCTGCCCCCGGCCCAAGGATTAATGCCAGGAGGATTAGACCCAGGAGAGTGAGGGCTAAGGGGGTTAAGGCAGACGCTGCCTCAGTGGTGACCCTTGGGCTCGGGCAGCTGTAAATGCAGCGAAGTGGGGGTAGATGCCGTCAAATCGATCACCATGCCCTCTTTGGCCACTACCGCGCCCGGAAACGCGGCCTTGGTTTGAGCCGCCACCTGATCCATAAATTCGTCGTCGTGGGCGGGGTCGTGGTGGAAGATGACCAGGGTTTTGACCCCGGCGGCTTTGGCCACCTTGACGGCTTCCTGCCAGGTGGAGTGGCCCCAGCTGACCTTGCTGGATTTGGGGTCGTGGTACTCGTCGTCGGTATAGGTGGAGTCGTAGATCATCACGTCGGCATTGCGGGCCAGCCAAACCACGTTGTCGTCTAGGCGATCGGGGTAGTGTTCGGTGTCGGTAATATAGGCCGCTACCTGGTCCTGCCAGGTGACCCGATAGCCCACCGCTTCACCGGGATGGTTGAGCAGGGCATTCTCAATGGTGATGTCGCCAATGTGAAGGGTTTCGCCAACTTCTATATCGCAAAATTTGAGGTCAGCCCCCATAACCTGCAGCGGCACCGGAAAGTTGGGGTGCAGCATTTGGTCGTTGAGGCGCTGCTCAATCGTGGAACCGTTGGGAGCGATCGCGCCGTAGATATTAAACCGATTGCCCCGCACAAAGGCTGGCACAAAGAACGGAAATCCTTGAATATGATCCCAGTGGGAGTGGGTAAAGAAGAGGTTGGCCTCTAGGGGTGTCTCGGCCAGGAGGGTTAGACCCAACTCGCGCAGGCCGGTGCCGCCGTCAAAAATCAGTCGATGCCCCCCGACCAGCATCTCGACACAGGAGGTATTGCCGCCGTAACGTACGGTGGACGCTCCTGGGCAGGCAATACTCCCACGCACACCCCAGAACCGGACTAAAAATTGCTCGGTTAGCTTAGCCATGAATCTCTCGAGATTTGGAAGCATGGAACATTAGGCTAAATCAGGCTAAATGTAGATGCGCCTTGGGGTAGAGCATTAACCTGAGATTCCTCTAATAGTAATGAACTCTGAATCAAAATGGCCAGGATGAGTCAACCACCCGCAAGAATTCCGTCTCTTTAAGGTGTTCTGTCCCTAGTTTGCCCTGAACGGGAGTGAGATCCCGCTGAAAGCTATATCTATATTTTTTCTTTGCATAGCGGCTTTACTCTGGCAGCAGCAGGCGTCGGCCCTCGGCTAAGTCGAGTAGATCGCCCACGGCAGTGAGATTGTATTGCAGCGGGGTGACCGAAATATAGCGATCGTGAATAGCCTGCACATCGGTGGGGATAGCCGCTAGGGATTGTTTCAGGGCCGGGGGCCAGCCTTGGTTGGGCAGGGGGTCTTCGATCTCTGCAATGGCTTCCCCGGCCAGCCAGTAGTAGGTTTTGCCGCGTGGGTCAAGGCGTTTCTCAAACTGGTCGAAATAGCGGCGAATGCCCTGGCGGGTAATTTTGGCTCCTTTGATATCCGTCGCTGCCACGGCCGGTACGTTGATATTGAGTAGCATGGGGGCACCCAGGGGAAAGCGATCGCGATCGCCTAGCAGATCGCGCACAAAGTCGGCTGCGGGGGCAAAGCTTTTTTGGGTAAAACTGGTCAGGCTAACGGCGATCGCTGGAATCCCTTCCATCACTCCCTCCATTGCCGCAGACACCGTCCCTGAGTACACCACGTCGGTGCCCAGGTTGGCGCCGTGATTGATACCCGACACCACCACATCGGGTGGGGTGGGCATCAGCGCCCCCAGGGCCAGCTTGACGCAGTCAGCGGGCGTGCCCGAGCAGCTCCAGGCCTGGATATCATCTTTAAACACCGACTCAATCATCTCGGCGCGAATGGGTTTATGCATCGTCAGGCCGTGCCCCGTCGCCGATCGCTCTCGATCGGGGCACACCACCGTTACCTGGTGACCCACCGCCGCCAGGGTGGCGGCCAAAGTTCGCATACCCAGAGCAAAAATGCCGTCGTCGTTGCTGACTAGAATATTCATGACTGTTCCCCCGCCACACTAAAATAATCACAGCCCAGAAAAAGCCCAGAACAGGGCGCAGAGATACTTGGGGCAACGGCCCCATCGCCGGTATCTCATCCAGGCCCCATTGTTGTTGCACCATACACCCAGAATGACCGCCGCACCCACCTCGCTCGAAACCGATCTAATGGCCATGAAGGAGGCCGCCCAGAGCGCGATCGCCGCTGCCACCACCCTAGACGAGCTAGAGCAGCTGCGGATTGGCTACCTGGGCAAAAAAGGCCAGCTTTCTAAGGTCTTGGGCGGCATGGGCAAGCTGTCTGCCGAGGAGCGGCCCCGCATTGGTGCCCTGGCCAACGAGGTCAAAGAACTGATCCAGACTCAGCTAGAGCAGGGCAAAACTGCCCTTGAAACCGCCAAAATTGAGGCCCAACTGGCCACCGAAACCCTGGATGTGACTATGCCAGGCGTTTTTCACCCGCAGGGTCGCATTCACCCTATAAACAGCATCATCGATCGCATCGTCGATATCTTTGTGGGTCTAGGCTACACCGTCGCAAACGGCCCCGAAATTGAGACCGACTACTACAACTTTGAAGCGCTCAACTTCTTGCCCGACCATCCGGCCCGCGACATGCAGGATACCCTCTACCTGCCCAACGGCCACCTGATGCGCACCCACACCTCCAATACCCAAATTCGCTACATGCAGAGCCATGAGCCGCCCCTGCGGGCCTTAGCTATTGGCCGCTGCTACCGCCGCGACACCGTAGACGCCACCCACGCCGCCGTCTTTCACCAAATTGAGTTTTTCGCTGTAGACACCAACATCACTTTCACCGACCTGCGAGGCACCATTAAGGTCTTCCTAGAAGCTCTCTACGGCGATATTCCCGTTCGGTTTCGCCCCAGCTACTTCCCCTTCACTGAGCCCTCCGCCGAGGTGGATGTGCAGTGGCAGGGCAAGTGGCTAGAAGTCTTGGGCTGCGGCATGATCGACCCCAACGTGCTGAAATCGGTTGGCTATGATCCAGAGGTCTACAGCGGTTTTGCGGCAGGCCTAGGGGTAGAGCGTCTGGCCATGGTACAGCACCAAATTGACGACATTCGCCGCCTCTACACCAGCGATCTTCGATTCTTGCGGCAGTTTTAGAACGGTAGATATCGGGTTTATGGACCAGCAGGATTGCCGAGGAATCCCGGATGTAGCCTTTCCTAGCGACGAGATAGCGTTGGAATCAAGGCCATGGTGCTGCCTCTGGTTCGGCGCTCTCTGCTAGGCATGCTCCTGACTGGCCCTAGCCCTGCAATTTTAAGCCCCTCAATTTCAAGCTAATGGCGCAGGGATTGCTTGGGGCCGCAACCCAGGCATAAAGTTCTCTCTAAACAAAACTCTTGCATTGCTCTGTATACAATGGACTGTATACAGAGCCATCGCCGTTCTATGATGATCTGTAACGTTTCCTGGAGTGACGTTTCATTTCTATCCTTACTCCCCTCATTAAGCACCTATGGCCCTCTTAAAAACCCTCAGCATCAACGGCAAGCGCCTCAACCAGAGCATTGAGGATTTGGCCCAAATCGGGCAGCTTGAGAACGGCGGGATTTGCCGGGTGGCCTTTAGCCCAGAAGATTTACAGGGGCGCGAGCTGGTGCGACGGTGGATGGTAGAAGCGGGCTTGAGCATCTGCATAGACACCGCAGGTAACCTAATTGGTCGCCGTCCCGGTCGCCTTAACGCTCCGGCCATTGCCACTGGGTCGCACATTGACACCGTACCCTGCGGCGGCAAGTTTGACGGCAACTTAGGGGTGCTGGCCGGCATTGAAGTGGCTTGTACCCTGCAGGAAAACAACATCGTTCTCGACCACCCCTTTGAAGTGATTGTCTTTGCCGACGAAGAAGATACCATGATTGGAGGCCGCGCCATGGCCGGTACGGCTTCCCTAAATGCCGCTGACTATCGGCGTAAAGATGGCCGTCCCATCGACGAGTGCGTCAACGTCGCCGGCGGCAACTGGGAACAGTTGTCCCTGTCTAAGCGCACCCGCGATGACATCTGCGCTTTTGTAGAACTCCACGTCGAGCAGGGCGGGGTGCTAGAAACAGCCCGAAAGCAAATTGGTGTCGTGGAGGGCATCGTTGGCCTTCAACGCTACCAAATTCACATCACAGGACGGCCTAACCACGCAGGCACTACCCCCATGGATCAGCGTCAGGATGCCCTGGTGGCTGCGGCTCAAATCGTGCTTGCCGTGAATCGACTAGGCAAGCGACCACCTGGGCACCAGGTGGCTACCGTCGGCGCTCTACAGGTATGGCCCAACGCCGCCAACATTGTGCCCGGTCAGGTGCAGTGCAGCCTTGACGTGCGCGATCTAAACCAGGACGTTATTGACGCCCTGGTTAGTGACTTAAAGCAAGAACTGATTCAAGTCGCTCGGGAAACCGGCACCCACATTGAAATCGTGCCCCAGCTCAATGTGGCTCCCAGCCCCGCCGCCGATCATATTCAGGCCATCATTGCCGAAGTCAGCGACAGATTTGGCCTTAGCCACATGCCGATGCCTAGCCGGGCTGGCCACGATGCCCTTGAGATGGGGCGCTTTACTGATATGGGCATGATCTTTGTGCCTAGCGAAGGCGGCTTTAGCCACTCTGAGGTCGAATACACAACCCCCGAGGAGTGCGTGGATGGTGCCAATGTGCTGCTGGAAACCGTGCTGCGGCTCGATCGCCACTACCAGTAGAGCCTGTCCCTAGGGCGATCGCCTTACCTACGTCAGCCAGCACTAAATCCTTACTTGCCAGCGGCGGCTGCCTTTCCCCTTAGGGATATCCCCCCTGGGAATTGTCAGATTGTTGACGCTATAGTTGAACGAACGGCACTATACATATCGCAAGCATTCCTATGGTTTTCTTTGGTTTAGGCAAAGGCAAAAAGTCTGAAATGCCCGCTGCTAGTGATGCACTTCCAGGCCGGTCTACAACGATGCCTGTGCCCGATAAACACTACGTCAACGGCAATCCGCTAACTCCCCCGTTCCCCGCTGGTATGGAACTGGGGCTTTTTGGCATGGGCTGCTTTTGGGGGGCTGAGCGCAAGTTTTGGCAGTTAGAAGGGGTGTACTCTACCTCCGTAGGCTACGCCGCCGGATACACCCCTAACCCCACCTATCAGGAAGTGTGCTCTGGACTAACGGGCCATAACGAAGTGGTGCGCGTCGTCTTTGACCCCGCGGTAGTTAGTTACGAGCAAATTCTTAAAGCCTTTTGGGAAAACCATAACCCCACCCAGGGCATGCGCCAGGGCAATGATACAGGTACTCAGTATCGTTCCGGTATCTATGTGTACTCCGAGACCCAGCGTCAGCTGGCAGAAGCCTCTCGCCACGCCTATCAGGAAGCCCTGAGTCGCGCTGGCTACGGCCCTATTACCACTGAGATTCTAGAGGCTCCAGAGTTTTACTATGCTGAAGCCTATCACCAGCAGTACTTGGCCAAAAATCCCGGTGGCTATTGCGGCCTAGGGGGCACTAATGTGGCTTGCCCAGTAGGTTTAGCGGTAGAGCACTAACTCTCCACTCCCATAGGGTTTTGTAGGACGATTTAAGGATGAGCCTAATCCTGAGCTGTGGGTAGCAGGGTCGGGTTTGAGTCTGGCAAAACCCTAGACTGCTGACAAATGGCTTCACAAAACTCATGATACTCTCTAGCCAAAGCGGCCCAAGAAAAGCGACGCTCCACTAACTCTCGACGTTTTTGAATGTGGCTATTTGCTTTGGCGCCGAGGGCTAGCTTCAAGCCTTCAGCGACAGCGTCTTCGTTAGATGTATCTACCAAAATACTTGAGTCCTCCAACGTCCATCGTGTTACTCGACGATCGTGGGTAACAATCGGTAGCCCCGTTGCCAAGGCTTCAATGTAGACATTAGCTGAGGGTTCATCTTGGCTCATGTGCAAAAACACATCAGCACAGCGGTACAGATCAGGCATTGCCTCACGGGGCAGCTTTAAGGGGTGAAAACGGTTTCCCAGGAGTTTCTCACCTAAGGCATTTACCTCTGTGCGAAGCTCACCATCTCCCGCCACGGCTAAATGCAACCCCTCCACTTTAGCCACACAACGAATGCCTTCCAGTATCCGTTTGCTAGGAATTAAAGCACTAACCATCAGAGCAAGGGGCGATTGTTCAGGGATATTGAACGTTGCGCGATTACCAGACCCAGGGGTAAATAAGTTTGGATCTACGCCATTGGGAATGAGCACCGCTCGATATTTGTCTTTATTGTGCTCAAAATACTCGGGGTTAGTACAAACTAATCCATCACAGGAAAAGTGCTTATACTCGGCATTATTCCCCACACACATCCAGTCTCCATTTTGGGTGACAAAAATGTGTTTTGGCCTTGACTTGCTTTTCTTAGCCCGTAAGAGCCAGTTTGTGTAAGGATAACTACAAGTGACGGTCACATCATAATTTTCGGGCTGGTAGGCTCGCATTAAGCCAGGCAAAAAAGTCAACTCCTCATAGACATAATGTCCACGCAAGTATGGTAGAGCCGGCCATCGCTCAAACGATTCACGAGCAATGCACGGTGCGTGAAGAAAATGGTAGGGGTCATCGGCTCGAGCCTGTCCTGACCCAATCAGTGTTACTTCGCAGCTGGGTATTAGGGCCAGTTGCTTGGCCAACTCTTCAAAGGCTACCTCTGCCCCCCTTAAAACTCTATGTAACCCTGGTAGTACAATTAGAATACGCATGTTAGTAAAAATCTATAAAGATGCTAGAGCTAGACTTAAAAATAAACTGAATTTATAGCCACATGAATAAAGTTTTCTTTGATACAAACTGTGCTTCTCTAGATGTGTCTAACTCAAAGTCGTAACAAATCGGCTTAACTGTGTTTTGGTCAATGATCAGGGAATTTGAGGACTGCCCCATGGTTCGCTCAGTAACAGAGGATACAGCTGTCTGAATTCTACCTGGAGCTATTCTAGAGTACCCAGATCTTTTAATGTTTAGGCTAAGCATGTTAAAACTTTTTGCTAACTCAACACTGTATTGTTCTTCATAAAAATTCTATGCAAAATCATGGCTTGGGTCTTGTCTTGGTAAAGATTCTGGTAATTGGCTTAAGGGGCGAGCGACAAACATGGCTATCTCATTACGCAAGGAATGCTGGAGATAGAGGAGTATTGAGCTAATTCTCCTTTTTCTTAGGGTTGACGCGCCTACCGTGCCTCTAATCCCCTGCTGTTGTCCTCCATCTTAAGACTGAAACTATGCCTGAGCAGAACAAGTTCCTCGTAGCCTTCCGAACTGCCAGATGTCTGTAAAGCTTTTGGGAAGCGGCACCAGATAGGTTGTGTCTAGCTCTGGTTATGCTAGGCGGTAGGCGGTTAAAGGCAGGCAAGGGCTCTGTCCATTGGCGAATGACTCAAACACTGCTACAGCGCTCTGATCGATTCTGATCGATGTTGGGAACGTGGCAAATAATGAAGAGATTACTAATTCTTTTTCAAGGCTAAGGCATTGATTTAGTAAATCTACGCTTGGATGAAGCCTTGGTGAACTGGCTTGGCCTGAACTAGTCGATCTAAAGGAGTTGTTTCTAGAATTGTACTTTAGATTTAAGCTGGACAACGGTTAGGTCCTTGGTTGAAAGCATGCATCAAATTGGCGTTGTGACTATTGGCCGCAATGAGGGAGAGCGTCTGATTCGCTGCCTCAAGTCTTTGCAAGACCATGTACCTGGAGGTAGCCCAATCGTCTATGTCGACTCTGGCTCTACCGATGGCAGTGTGGCCAAGGCGCGAGACATGGGTATCAACGTCGTTGAACTCGACATGTCTGTGCCGTTTACCATGGCTCGGGGACGCAACACGGGGTTTCAGTACTTGGTCGATACCTTTCCCGATTTGACCTATGTGCAATTTGTTGACGGTGACTGCGAACTGCTGCCCGGTTGGATAGAAAAAGCCGTTGCGGCGTTGAGTCAGGATGATCACCTGGCCATAGTCTGCGGGCGACGGCGCGAGCGCTTTCCCGAAGCCTCCCCCTACAACCGCCTCGCCGATATGGAGTGGAACACCCCTGTAGGTGAGGCTAAAGCCTGCGGCGGTGACATGCTGGCCCGGGTTGAGGCGATTAAGGCGGTGGGCGGCTATAACCCCAAAATGATCTGCGGGGAAGAGCCAGAGATGTGCATTCGCCTGCGGCAAAAGGGGTGGAGAATACAGCGTATTGATGCCGACATGACCCTGCACGATGCTGCTATGACTCGCTTTGGCCAGTGGTGGAAGCGATCGATTCGAGGCGGCTGGGCCGTGGCAGAAGGCAATGCCATGTATGGTGACTCTCCAGAAACCTACATGGTGAAAGAAAATAAAAGCGGCTGGCTCTGGGGGATGATTATTCCTGCTTTGGCGTTGTTGTTGGCTTGGCCGACCCATGGGCTAAGCCTGCTGATTTTGCTAGGCTACCTTGTTTTAGGCTGGCGAATTTACCAGTATCGCCAGGGGCAGGGCGATGCGCCTGGGGACGCTCGTATATACGCTATTTTTTGTACCATTTCGAAGCTGCCTCAAGCGCTTGGGCAGAGCCGATATTGGCTCAATCGCTGGCGTAATAAGCCCGCTACGCTAATTGAATACAAGCCTGTTTCTGTAGTTGGCTCAAAACCCTAAGCTCCTCTGCTGGTTCTGTTTCTGGTACCTCTATAAATAGCAATAACAGAATTTATTATGCGCATTGCCTACTTTACCGGAACCTATCCTAGAGCTACAGATACGTTTATTCAGCGAGAGGTGATGGGCCTAAGACACCTGGGGCTGGAGGTCGTTACCGTTTCGGTGCGCCGCCCTGGGGATGAGAACATTGTTGGCCCTGAGCAGGCTTCAGAGCGTGCCCAAACACGATATCTGCTGCCTTTTAACCTGGTGCTCTTGGTGGCCGCTCACCTAAAGCTGCTGTTTGGCCACCCTGGGCGCTACCTTGCCGGCCTTAAACTGGCCTGGCAAACTAGCCAGCCAGGGCTGAAGGGTTTTCTTTACCAGGTTATTTACTTTCTTGAGGCGGGCCTTCTAGCCGATCTGATGGCTACCCAAAACATTACCCACCTGCACAACCATATTGCTAGCTCTAGCTGTACGGTGGCGATGCTGGCCGCTGAGTTGGGTGGGTTTACGTTTAGCTTTACGATGCATGGTCCCCATATCTTTTTTGAACCCTACCGATGGCGGGTCGATGAAAAGATTAAACGGGCTAAGTTTGTGGTTTGCATCAGTCATTTTTGCCGCAGCCAGGGGATGATTTTTTCGCGCCCTGAACAGTGGGACAAGCTGCGCATTGTGCACTGTGGAGTTGACCCTAGCTTGTTTGAAACAGTGACCCACGACGGCCTGGGCAAACGACTGCTGTATGTGGGGCGGCTGGCGGCCGAAAAGGGGTTGCCGGTGCTGCTAGAAAGTTTGGTAGACCTGGTGGCTAGCGAACCAGAGCTGATCTTAACTGTTGTTGGTGACGGGGCCGACCGGGCGCTACTGGAGCAGCAGGTGAGCGATTTGGGTCTGCAAAGCCACGTGCGCTTTTTGGGCTATCAGTCTCAGTCGGCGGTGAGAGACCATCTGAAAAATACAGATGTGTTTGTGCTGCCCAGCTTTGCTGAGGGCATACCCGTTGTGCTGATGGAGGCCATGGCGGCAGGGGTGGCGGTGGTGGCAACCCAGGTAGCCGGGGTCAGTGAACTGGTGCTGTCGGGCGTCAACGGCTATGTGGTATCGCCGGGCGATCGCTCGGCACTGACCGAGTGCCTGCACTTTTTGATCAAAGACGCTGATACCCGCAATCGTTTAGGAGGTCTGGCCAGGGAGAAGGTGGAGCAAGACTTCAACGCACCGATAGAGGTTAAGAAGCTCTATCAACTCTTTACCGAACAAACCGACGCTGGAGCAGAGGCCGCGGTTGAGGCCGATGCCAGCGTTGCCACCTAACCGTTAGCCTGGTTTTATGGGGTTACTCTCTGGACTACCGGTAGTTTTGAGCAAAGGCGTTGACTGCCACCGCAGAGGCTCACCCGATTTAGTTGGCACAGGCTCTAGGAGTAGCCACTGATCTTTGGTAGGGCCGTGCTGCAGGTAAAGATCAAAGGCTCTGGTTTGGCGGCGTTGGGCTGCTGTGAGCGCCCCTCCCTTGAGATGGTAGGTGCCGGCAACCTCTACCGCTGGCTGATCGGCAAGGGTCGTCCAGTGGTGGTTGGCTATGCGAAGGCTGCCTACCTGGGCTAGCTCAGGGGACGGGATAGCTGGGGCCACCTGGCGGTAAAGAATGGCCTGGGTTTGGGAGAGTTTTTGAGCGATCGCCGCTTCGACCACAGCCCTTGGGGGGCGAGGGCTAACCAGGCCGCAGCCCCAGAGGGAGAGGCACAAAATGGCTACTACAATGGTGCGAACTGGCTTGATTAACCTTAGCTTCCCCATCATCTTTCTTTGCTGAACCCTCTATCTTCAGGCTACTGCCTTCGGGCGCGGCGAGAAAGTTATTTTTAAATCTGGGGCAGGGCGGCGCGATCGCCCCTGCCCTGTCCCATGGCCAGTAGGTTGTTGGCACAAATTGCTTAAAGCCGGCGACGACCGACAAGGGCACGATTGATAACGGCCAAGATTAGGGTGAAGATGGTGGCCCCAATGATGGACCAGATGATGGGGAAGGATTGCCCCCCAATTTGTAGGGCAAAAAGCTCTGGTAGACCGAGGCTTCGCGCTATTAAGACGCCCAGGTAGGATCCTATAAACCCCACCACAATCGAGGTTAGACAGCCCCCCGCTGTGTAGCCCGCCAGCGATTGGCCAATGCCTCCACAGATGGCGGCTACGACGAGTAAAACCAGTAGCTCAATAAGTCCCATGGGCCTGCCTCCCAAAGCTTAGGTCAGCAGCTTAGCCGTCGGACGGAATCTCTGCATCTAGCGTGGGACATAGAGTTGGGTTACTGCTTTAGAGTGCGTGGATCTAGCGCATCGCGCAGGCCGTCGCCCAGCAGGTTAAAGGCTAGGGAGGTCACTACGATCAGAATGGCCGGGGGCCACACCAGCCAGGGTTGCAGCACCAAAATTGAGGCGTTGGTAGCCAGGGTGAGCATGTTGCCCCAGGAGGCATCGGGCTGCTGAATGCCGAGGCCAATAAAGCTCAGCACCGCCTCTGCCAAAATGAAGCCAGGAATGGCCAGAGTGGCGGCAATAATACCGTAGGTGGCTGTTTGGGGCAGAATGTGGCGGGTGATAATGTAGAGCGATCGCCCCCCCATCACCCGGCTGGCCTGCACAAACTCCTGCTCCTTAATCGACAGCACCTGGCCACGAATTACCCGGGCTAGCCCGGCCCAGCCCACCAGCGAGGTAATCAGCACAATCAGCAAAAACCGCTGGGTGCTAGAGATGCCAGCAGGCAGCACTGCCGCCAGAGCGACCAGCAAATAAATGCTGGGAATGGTCATCAGCACTTCCACAAAGCGCATTAGCACGGCATCGACCGCCCCGCCAAAGTAGCCGGCCATGCCGCCCACCAGCATGCCGAGCGGGAAAGAAATGGCAATGCCGATCAGCCCTACGCTGAGGCTGACCCGGCTGCCGTGGATGAGCCGACTAAACTGATCGCGGGCCTGCTCATCGGTGCCCAGCAGGTTGATGCGGGCGGGGCCAGCGGTGTCGAACAGGGTGAGTCGCCCCTGGTCGTTGCGGTGAAAGATGCGCAGGGCAGAGGGTTGGCTGCGGTCAACGAGGATCTCGCGATCGCCTGTGTCTACATCTACTGGCCCCTGGGTGGTGGGGTAGACGTGGGGAAAGAAGCGCCCCGTCGCGCCGTCGCGCCAGTAGACCTGAGTGGGAGGCAGCAGCGACCCGTTGAGCTGAGATTCGTAGGGGCTGTAGGGGGCAAAAAAGTCAGCCCCCAGGGCCACGCCGTAGAGGACGATCAGCAAGATCGCGCCCAGTTGAGCCAGGCGATTGGTCTTAAGCTTGCGCCACCAGGTCATAGGCCAATTACAGAAGGGGGTCAGGTGTGGATTACGGTTTGCTCGTTCTCCACCATAAACACATTTGAATAGAGGTTAGCAATTATTTGCTTGCCTTCTTGGGTGAGCGACAGATAGCGTAACCCGTCTTGGATGTAGGGATGCACCACATTCCAGTAAAACTTGGGGTAGTTGGCCCGCAGGTCGCCGGGGTGGCCGTAGCCCAGGTGCTGGTTTTGGCCGGTTTCTTCAAACTCATAGAAGAGAGCCGCAATTTTTTTCAGGTAGCGGGGGTCGCTGAGCTGGCCGATCAGGTCGGCCGCCCGCACCAGGCCGGGGAAGTTTTGGGTGTCCTGGTGGTCTTCTTGTTTGGGCACCGGAAAGCGGGTTAGCTCGATGTTGCGCTTGATCATATCGGCTTCGATCACTGGGTTGCCGCCAAACCGTTCCTCAATGAAGCGCTTGCCCCGGTCTACGTGGTACGGGGTGAGTGAGGCGTCGGAAGCGCCGGGTTGGAGCATCACCATCTCGTCGCCCTGACCGGTGGAGTAGAGGTTGTTGCGGTCTTGGTCGCTGCGGCACACCCCCTTGACATAGCCAATATCGTGGCAAACCAGGGAAATAACAAAGTGCATCCAGTCTTTGCAGGTGACGCCGCCTTCACGAATATGCTTGCCCCGCAGTATCTCTTGACCAACCAGGGCAACCAAGACGGTGTGCTCGACGTTGTGGTAGAGCGCGTCGCTGTTGGCAATATTCTCCAGGGCCATACTGCCGGCCCAGGCAATGATGTCTTCGTAGTCAGGGTTTTGGCCGCCGTAGGTGCGGTGATAACCCGCCCGCAGCTTCTCTACAAAGTCACTGATAAGGATTTCGGTGGCGTTAAACATTCCCAAGACCTGCCTTTGTAAAGTCGAGCCGTTGGCGTGAGAGATTAGCAGTGACGACGGGGTGAGCGAGGCTCACGCGGTAGATATTTTGCTATTAGACCAAACCTTCCCCATTTGGCGGTGTGATTTGAGTCAGCAAAAACCATGAGATTGCTCGCTTAGAGCTAGGCCAAGCCTCAATTTCCTTGATAAATCAAGCGATCCCAAGGATGAAAAGCTTTGAGTCATAATGTGAAAATAAACATTTCGTAACCTACCTAGCCGTTAGCCCAAGGGTGTGCCCGTGCAAAATCGCCATTCCTCCGATCCCCTGGAGACCACGGCTGCTTCATCGGTTGAGAAGGATATGATCCATCATAGCGAGGCGATTCGCGATCGCAAGGTTCCCCGCCGATGGTCTGGAGTGCTGCTGGGGCTGGGGGCTGGGGTGCTGCTTACCCTGGCTGGTACCCAAATTTTTGGCGGCCGAGAGGCCGCTGCCCCAGATGCGGCTGAATCACCACCTGCTGCCGCTACCCAGACGGTGACGGTGGCCCCGGTGGTGACAGCCACGGTGGCCGATACCCTGGCTATTAACGGCACCGTGCAGGCCATTGACCTGCTTTCTATTGCGCCCCAGGCCAACGGGCTACAAATTCGGCAAATTTTGGTGCGGGAGGGGGATGTCGTCAGTGCTGGTCAGGCGATCGCAACGTTAGACGACGCTACTCTCCAGGCCGATCTGCGTCAGGCCCAGGCTCAGCTCTCGGTTTCCCAGGCCCAAGTGACCCAGCGGCGAGCGGCCCAGGCCCAGGCCCAGGCCAGTCTGGCCGAAGCCCAGCAGAACCTGGCCCGGAACCAGGCGCTGGCCGATCGCGGTGCGATTAGCCAGCAAGAGCTGACCAGCCTGCAAACCCAAGCCATTACGGCCCAGGAGTCGGTGAGCCTGTCGCGGGCCGAGGTGGAGAGCGCGGCGGCGGGGGTGCGATCGCAGCAGGCCGTCATCGACCGCCTGCAAACCCAGCTTACCCAGACCACCGTGCGCGCCCCCGTAGCCGGCACCGTGGCCGAACGCCGGGCCACCGTGGGTGACGTGTCGGCCGCCGGTACGCCCATTGTGACGCTGATTCAAAACAACCAGCTGAAGCTAGCCGCCGAGGTGCCCCAGGCCCAGCTCGACCGGGTGGCCGTGGGTGCCCCAGTTACCATTACCTCCAACGCCGACAGTGGCCTGCGCCTAGAGGGCACAGTGCAGTCTATCGACCCGGTGGTGGATGCAGCGACTCGGGTGGCGATTGTCAATGTTGCCCTGCCCGCCAGCGATCTGCTAAAACCCGGCATGTTTCTGCGGGGCGACATCACCACCAGCTCTCGTCAGGGGCTGACTATTCCGACCACGGCACTACAGCCCCAGCCCGACGGCATGACCCAGGTGTTTGTGCTGGGCGAGGGCAACGAGGTTGCGGCTCGCACGGTGGAGCTGGGCAACCGCCTGCCTGCCAATGGTGATGAAGCCGCCCGCGTCGAAGTGCTGCAGGGGTTGCAAGCCGGGGAACAGGTCGTTACCGCCGGCGTTGGGTTCTTGCAGGATGGCGACGTGGTGACAGTAGTGGAGTGACGGGTGGATGAGTGGATGAGTGGATGAACCCCGTAGGGTGCATTCGGTGGCCCCTCACCCCTGCTCCATCCCTTTCCCGCCAATGTACCCCCGCCTACTAGGCCTCGACTGGCTCACCCCGCCCTCCGGGCACCCCTCCCAGAAGGGGATAGGCCAAATTTTCCACCCATCCACCCCCCACCCCCTCCACTCCCCACTCCCTCCCCCGCCCACCCAACTACCCCTTCCCTCTATGAATCTCTCCGGCTGGTCAATCCGTCGCCCGATTCCCGTTATCGTTCTCTTCCTGGTGCTTACCCTGGGAGGCTTGGTTTCCTTTGGGCAGCTGGGCATTGACGAAAACCCCAATATCGAGTTTCCGGCGATTACCGTCACGGTGACCCAGACCGGGGCCGGGCCGGAGGAATTGGAAAACCAGGTAACGCGAAAGGTGGAGGATGCCGTTGCCGGGCTGGGGGACATTGATGAAATTCGCTCTACCGTGCGGGATGGCGCCTCGACGACGGTGATCTCCTTTATTCTTGGCACCGATGTAGACCGGGCCACCAATGATGTGCGCGATGCCGTCACCCGCATTCGCCAGGATTTACCGGGCAGCATTCAGGAGCCGGTGATTCGGCGGCTGGAGTTTGGCGGTGGGGTGGTGATGACCTACGCGGTGAACTCTGAACAACGTTCTGTAGAAGAACTTAGCGACCTGGTCGATCGCACCATTAGCCAAGAGGTGCTCACCGTGGAGGGGGTCGCGCGGGTCGATCGAGTCGGGGGCGTCGACCCCGAAATTCGGGTTGATCTCGACCCCGAACAGCTCGATGCTCTGGGGATTACCGCTACCCAGGTCAACGACCAGATTCGGGCGCTGAACATCAAC
>DASQNN010000154.1:0-2392 GCA_035644955.1 Nodosilinea sp.
GGCGGTGCCACCGACGTATCGACAATGCGGTGCCAGCGATCATGCGGCCCTAGCCCCGGCAGCTCAAACATCAGCGGTTCCCAGTAGGCATTGAGCATGACGTGGACCTCTTCCTTAGCGTCGGGGTAGCGCAGGGTAAAGGCCAGGGTGCGAGAGTGCTCAGACCAGTCGGGTTGGCCCAGATCAGTACCGTGCCAAACGATATGGGGTTCGTAGTGCCAGCTCGTCGTTACCCGCAGCAGGTGCTCCAACTGAAGCACCTTGAGGTTTTGAATAAAGTGAATTAGCCCCTGGGTAAAGCGCAGCAGCGGTTGTTCTTTCTCCACCGCATCCCAGTTAAACCAGCTCAGGTCGTTGTCTTGGCAGTAGGCATTGTTATTGCCGCGCTGGGTGCGGCGCACCTCGTCGCCCATCAGCAGCATCGGGGTGCCCTGGGCCATAAACAGCAGCGTGAGAAAGTTTTTGATCTGCCGCTGGCGCAGCTGCTCGACCTCGGGCGGCGCCAAAAGGCCCTCTACCCCAGAGTTCCAGCTGTAGTTGGCGTCGGTGCCGTCGCGGTTATGCTCGCCGTTGGCCTCGTTGTACTTTTGGTCATACGAGACCAGGTCGTTGAGGGTAAACCCATCGTGGCAGGTGACAAAGTGAATGCTGCGGTTGGGCTCACGGTTGGGCTTTTGGTAGATGTCGGGGCTGCCCAGCAGGCGGGCGGCCAGGTCGGGCACCACACCCTCATCACCTTTGATAAACTGGCGCACGTGGTCGCGGTAGGGGCCGTTCCACTCAGCAAAGCGATCGCCAATAAAGCTGCCCACCTGGTACAGCCCCGCCGCATCCCAGGCCTCGGCAATGATCTTGGTGCCCGCCAAAACCGGCTCTGACTCAATGTTCCACAAAATTGGCGGATCCTCCAGGGGGTTGCCTGCCATATCGCGCGACATCACCGAGGCCAGGTCAAAGCGAAAGCCATCCACATGCATCTCTGATACCCAGTAGCGCAGGCTGTCGAGAATCATGCGCCCGACGACGGCGTGGTTGGGCGACAGCGTATTACCACAGCCGCTGTAGTTGGAGTAGTAGATGGGGTTGTCTTCGAGCATGTAGTAGGTTTCGTTGTCGATGCCCTTAAAGCTCAGAGTGGGGCCTTCGTGGTTGCCCTCCGCCGAATGGTTAAACACCACATCGAGAATCACCTCAATGCCCGCCTTGTGTAGGGCCTTGACCAGATCGCGAAACTCGTTTACCGGCCCCAGGGGGTCTTTGCGCGAGCTGTAGCCCCGGTGGGGGGCAAAAAAGGCCAGGGTGCTGTAGCCCCAGTAGTTCTCCAGGCCGGGCATGGCGTCTTGGGTGTCGAACTGGTGAATGGGCAGCAGCTCCACGGCGGTGACGCCCAGCGCTTGCAGGTAGGGGATTTTTTCGATCAGCCCCGCGTAGGTGCCCCGCTGCTCGTCGGGCAGCCCCGAGGAGGGGTGGCGGGTAAAGCCGCCCACGTGCATTTCATAGATAACGCTGCTGGAGTAGGGAATGGTTAGGGGGCGATCGCCCTGCCAGTCGTAGTTGCGGGTATCGACAACTACCCCTTTTAGGGCGGTGGCGCAGTTGTCGCCGGGGCCAATGGCGGCGGCGCGATCGTAGGTATCGTCGCCCACAATGGCGCGGGCGTAGGGGTCGAGCAGCACCTTGGTGGCGTCAAAGCGGTGCCCACGGGCCGGGTCAAAGGGGCCATGGACGCGGTAGGCATAGATTTGTCCGCTCCTTATCCCCGGCACAAACAGGTGCCAGTAGTAAAAGGTGCGGTTCCACTTGGGGTCAAGGGTAATGACTCGGCTGGGCTGGGTGAGGTCGTCGGCCTCAAACAGCAGCAGATCGATGCCGGTGGCGTGTTTGGAATACAGGCAAAAATTGACGCCCACCGCATAGACGGTGGCCCCCAGGGGGTAACTTTGGCCAGGTAAGACTTTAGGGCTCATGGGGTTGTATACCAAGTCCAGCTCGGGATCTGGAGTTTGCCCACCGGCAAAACTCCACTTCTGGACTTGGATTTGGTTTAACTTACACCGAGAGTGGGTCAAATTGTCCTGGCTCAAGACTTAATTAAACTCTGGGTCAACGTTGGATACAACAGGCTCAATCAGCGGGGCCGATGCCAAAAGCCGCAAGATCGCGTCTCATACGAATCCGACTCCCAAAACCCCGATTCATCACTGATACCCCGTAGGGGCATTGCAGTGTGTCACGCGCTGTAAGGTTGTGCCCCCCTAAGCGACACAAGGTTGTGCCCCCTTAATTCATCGGGGGGCTCTTTTTTTGGGGTGAGAGAGTTGCAGGGTTTGCACGGCGTGAGGAGTGAAGTTATGGAAGCGATGTTGAGCAATCCTTTGGCCTTGGACATCCT
>DASQNN010000155.1:0-8126 GCA_035644955.1 Nodosilinea sp.
GCTCACACGGTCTAGGCTGAGATTACAAAGACTACAGCCCCGTGAGAGTGATGAGTAAAGCCTACACCAGTCATTTGACCCGTGACCAGTTTGAGCTGATTGAGCCCTTGCTGCCAAAGGCGAAGCCGGGAGGGCGACCTCAAACGGTCTGTCTGTGGGCGGTGCTCAACGCGATCTTCTATCTGGTCGCTCAGGGGTGTAGTTGGCGGGATTTGCCAGGTGACTTTCCGGCTTGGCAAACGGTCTACACCTACTACCGTAACTGGGTTAAAGACGGCACTTGGGACACTCTTCACGAGCGTCTGCGAGGGTGGACACGCGCGGCAGTTGACCGACCCGAGAGCCCGTCGGAAGTGATTTTGGACAGTCAAAGCGTTCCCACTGCACCGATGGTACATCGCTCGGTCGGCTATGACGTGGCCAAAGCGACCAAAGGGCGCAAGCGGCATCTCGTGGTCGACACCCTGGGCTTGATGATGGCGGTTGTGGTTACCGCCGCCAGTGTTCCTGAACGCTCTGGCAGTCAACAGGCGTTGCAAAAGCTCCATCAACGGGGGGAACAGGCAGCGCGGGTCTATCGGGTCTGGGCCGACGGCGGCTACAGCGGCCCCAACTTTCTCCACTGGGTCATGGATACCTTAGGTTGGATCGTCCAGGTCGTCTTGCGACCTCAGGAATCGAAGGGCTTCGTCTTGCTCAAAAAACGCTGGGTGGTTGAGCGCACCTTTGGTTGGTGGCGGTGGTTGCGTCGCCTCGTTCAGGATTGTGAGCAGTTGCCTGAAAACGCTGAGGCCATGCTCCAAATTGCCATGATTCGCATCATGCTCAGGTGCTTGGCCTAATTGGCTACACCCCTACCCCTTTTCAAACGCCCTCTAAAAAGTACGCTCTAAAGTTTGCTTAGAAGGGTAACTTCTTCAACGGGTTGAGCGAGGTGCTAAAGGACACCGTTTCCCCAGGCTATCTATACCACGGACCACAGGGAGCTGTGCTTCTACCACTGGTCTAGCACTGCCCAAGGTTACGCTTACCTGCTTGGCAAACCATATGAAACATCTAAGCGTTACTGGGATTAGAGCTGGCCTGATTACAGGCGCTAATAGCGGAGTTTGAGTTTTCTGCAGCCGCCCCAGTCAGGCGGTAGGCTTGGCCTCAGAACGGGTCTGGGAGCATGGCTAAAATAGGCAAAGTTTTGACGGTTGCCCATGACCCGCCCTCAGGTCGCCCTGCTTCAGGTGCATGCTTCGGTCTTTTTGTTTGGGATATCGGGGCTGTTTGGCAAGTTTTTGGCTCTGCCCGCCACGGTTATTGTGCTGGGCCGCACCGGGTTTGCCACCCTGGCCCTGGGGTTGGTATTAATTGGGGGGGAGCAGACGCTGCGCCTGCGATCGCGCCGAGACGGGCTGGGTATGGTGCTGCTGGGCGGGCTGCTGGCCTTCCACTGGGTGAGCTTTTTCTACAGCATTCAGCTGGCGACGGTGGCGATTGGGCTGCTCACCTTTTCGAGCTTTCCGGTGTTTGTCACGCTGCTGGAGCCGCTGCTGTTTAAGACCCCCTGGCGCTGGAGAGACGGCGCGATCGCGGCTCTGGTGGTGGTTGGCGTGGCCCTGGTCATTCCCGACTATCGCCTGGGGTCGGCTACTACGGTAGGAGCAATTTGGGGGTTACTGTCGGGGCTGTCGTTTGCCCTGTTGCAGTTGCTCAATAAAGGCTATCGGCAGCGCTACTCGGCCCTGGCGATCGCCTTTTATCAAGACGGCTTCGCCTTTCTCAGTTTGCTGGGGGTAGCCCCCCTGGCTAGTCTCGCCCTGAGTGCTCGGGAGGTGGGGCTGCTGCTGGTGTTGGGGGTGCTCTGCACCGCCCTGGCCCACACGCTCTTTATCGAAAGTTTGGCGGTGCTGCGCACCCAAACCGCCAGTGTGATCAGCGCCCTAGAGCCGGTCTACGGCATTGCCCTGGCGGCCCTGCTGCTGGGGGAATTGCCCGCCCTGCGCACCCTGGTAGGCGGAGCAATCATTTTGGCCACCACCGTCTGGGCCAGTTGGCCCAACCCGACGACAGCGGAGGTGAGCTAAGCCTGGGCCGCAAACGCGTGAATAAATTCGCGCTGGGCCGCTACGCCGAGGGCACCGGCGCGGGCACTTTGCACAGCGGCGATCGCATCTTCAGCGCCATAGCCCAGCTTCACCAGGCAGGCTGCCACCACCGTACCCGTGCGCCCACCACCACCCCGGCAGTGCACCACCACGGTTTCTCCAGCGGCGGTGGCGGCCAAAATGCGATCGACCAGGGCTGTAAAGGCGTCTAGAGAGGTAGGCAGCTCATCGTCAACAATGGGCAGGTTTTCGGTGGCGATGCCCAGGGCCGCCGCATCGTCGAGCAGGGTGGGGATATTGAGCCCAGCGCGCTCATCGGCACCCAACAGGCATACCAGGCGATCGACGCTGTAGTGCTCCTTCAGGCGGGTGAGGTCGGCCTGGAGATCGCGCTGCCAGATGGCTTTGCTGTCTTCGTCGTTGCGGCCAGGGGCAATGGTAAAGCCCAGCTGACCTGACGACGGCAGGCGATCGGGGGGCAAAAAGTCGACTACCAGGGGCAGACTCTCGGAGGTGTGGGTAGGTTTCATGGGTTAGAAGGGCAGAGGGCAGGTAAGCAGCCTGGAATTCAAAATTTCTGTGCATCCCTGTACTTGATATATCAATTTTTTTTGAAATATACTAGTAGCCTTCATGCCCTCGAAGTCACACCTCCTATGTCAACCAGCCGAGCCAACACCGCCGCTCCCCCCAACGCTGGGGGACAGCTCAACTTTTTTGAGCGCTACCTTACTCTCTGGGTGCTGCTGTGCATTGGGGTGGGCATTGCCCTGGGGCGGCTGTTGCCCGGAGTGGCGATCGCGCTGGATGCCATGAGCATTTACCAGGTGTCGGTGCCAATCGCCATCTGCCTCTTTTTCATGATGTACCCGATCATGGTGAAGATCGATTTTGCCCAGGCGAAACGGGCAGCCCAAACCCCTCGCCCCGTGCTGCTCACCCTGGTGGTGAACTGGCTGATCAAGCCGTTTACCATGGTGCTGTTTGCCCAGGTGTTTTTGGGCGGGCTGTTTCGGCCCCTGCTGGAGGGAACTGAGATCATTCGCGGCAGCGAGCTTGCCCTGGCCGACTCCTACATTGCCGGGGCGATTTTGCTGGGCATTGCCCCCTGCACCGCCATGGTGCTGATGTGGGGCTACCTGTCCTTTAGCAACCAGGGGTTGACCCTGGTGATGGTGGCGATCAACTCGTTGGCCATGCTGTTTTTGTACGCGCCCCTGGGGCGGTGGCTGCTAGCGGCCAACAGCCTGGCGGTGCCCTGGCAGACCATTGGGCTGTCGGTGCTGGTTTATGTCGGGTTGCCCCTGCTGGCGGGGGCGGTTTCCCGCAGCTGGATTTTGCGCCACCGGGGCAAAGCCTGGTTTGAGCAGGTGTTTCTCAAGTACCTCAGCCCGGTGGCGGTGATTGCCCTGCTGACCACCCTGGTGCTGCTGTTTGCCTTCAAAGGCGACCTGATTGTGCGCAACCCGCTGCACATTGTGCTGATTGCGGTGCCGCTGTTTATCCAGACCAACTTCATTTTTTTGATCTCCTATGGGGCGGCGCAAAAGCTAGGGCTGGCCTACGAAGATGCAGCCCCGGCGGCCCTAATTGGGGCGAGCAACCACTTCGAGGTGGCGATCGCCACGGCAGTCACCCTGTTTGGTCTCAACTCGGGGGCGGCCCTGGCCACCGTGGTCGGCGTGCTGATCGAGGTGCCCGTCATGCTCATGCTGGTGGAATTTTGCAAGCGCACCGCCTTCTGGTTTCCCCGTCAGCCCGAAAAGGCCACCCTGTCCGACCCGCGCTGCACCAAGTCCCTGGGTTAGGCCCAGGGGCACTGGCCTAGGCCAGGTAGGTGTACTGGCTCAGGCTGCGCTCGTAGTGCTGAATCAGCAGCTGCGACTCTTGCAGGGTAATGCGGCTGTCGTGCAGGGCTCGCTCCGATCGCCGGCGAATGTTCTCGATCATGTCTTCGGCGTCGTACTGCACGTAGCCCAGCACCTCGGTCATGGTGTCGCCCTTCACCACCTGCTCCACCTGGTAGCCCTTGGGGGTCATGTGAATGTGCACGGCGTTGGTGTCGCCAAACAGGTTGTGCAGGTTGCCCATGATCTCCTGGTAGGCCCCGCCCAAAAACATGCCCAGGTAGTAGGGCTGGTCGGGCTTTAGCGGGTGCAGCTCTAGTACGTGCTTGACATCGCGCAGGTCGATGAAGGTGGTAATTTTGCCGTCGCTGTCACAGGTGAGGTCGGCCAGGGTGCCCCGGCAGCTAGGCTCCTCGTTGAGCCGGTGAATGGGCAAAATCGGGAACAGCTGCTCGATCGCCCAGGTGTCGGGCATCGACTGAAACACCGACAGGTTGATGTAGTAGATCGAGGCCATGCTCTGGTGCAGCTCCTCGATGTCTTCGGGAATGTAGTCGGCATCGCTGACCACCGACAGCGCCTTGCGACAGCAGGCCCAAAACAGCCGCTCGGCCCGCGCCCGCGCCGACAGGCTGAGGTAACCAAAGTTAAACAGGCTGATCGCCTCTTCTTTGAACTGCACCGCGTCGTTGTAGAGCTCCTGCACGGTGTTGGGGGTGAGGTTTTGGTAGATCTCGTACAGCTCGCGCAAGATCACGTGGTCGTCGTCGCCGGGCACCTCCACCTCTTCGTGGGAGGGGGCATCGCTGCTGCCCAGCACGTCGAAAACCAGCACCGACTGGTGGGAGACCAGCGCCCGGCCGCTCTCGCTCACCAGGGTAGGCACCGGGATGTTCTTGATCCGGCAGGCCTCTTGCACCTCGGCCACCACGTCGTTGGCGTAGTTTTGGGTGCTGTAGTTTTTCGAGGCGTAAAAGGTAGTTTTGGAGCCGTCATAGTCCACCGCTAGGCCGCCGCCCACGTCCAGGTAGCGCATGCTCGCACCCAACTCGGCCAGCTCCACGTAGATGCGGCTGGCCTCCCGCAGGGCCTCTTTGACCACGCTGATCGCCGAAATCTGGGAGCCAATGTGAAAGTGCAGCAGCTGGAGGCAGTCGAGCATGTTGTTCTCGCGCAGCCGGTCTACCACCGCCAGAAGTTCGGGCACCGTGAGGCCAAACTTGGCGCGATCGCCCGCCGAAATGCCCCAGCGACCGCTGCCCTTGGTGCTGAGCTTGGCCCGCACCCCGAGAACGGGACGAATATTGAGCCGCTGGCTGGCCGCAATGGCAATCTCCACCTCATTCATCTGCTCGATCACGATAATCGGCTGCTGGCCCAGCCGCTGGCCCAGCATGGCGGTTTCAATGTAGTCCTTGTCTTTGTAGCCGTTGCAGATCAGCAGCGCCCCTGGGGTGTCGAGGGTGGCCAAAGCAATCAGCAGCTCGGGCTTGGAGCCGGCTTCAAGCCCAAACTGGTAGGGCCGGCCGTAGCGCACCACATCCTCTAGCAGCTGCCGCTGCTGGTTGCACTTGACCGGAAACACCCCCCGAAATACACCTGAGTACTTGTAGCGGGCGATCGCTTTGGCAAAGCAGGCGTTGATGCGCTCGATGCGGTCTTCGAGAATATCGGAAAAGCGAATCAGCAGGGGCAGCTGGAGGTTGCGCTGCTTGATGGCTTCCACCAGCTCTAGCAGATCGAGGGAACCGCCGCGATCGCCTCGGGGCGACACGGTCAAATCACCGTCAGCGTTGATCGAAAAATACGGATCTCCCCAGCTGTGAATGCGGTACAGCTCTTCGCTGTCCTCAATGGTCCAGGGGGGTGTGGCCGCGGCCTCGGGGGATTGCAGCATATTTTCTAAGGTGGCCCGGTGCAGGCGATTGGAGGAGGGCAAGGGCGGTTGCGGGGCCATATTCATGATTTTGAGATGCTCCACGGGTAGGTGGCGAGGGCTGCGGCTGAGGAGCCTGCCGCGGTGAGGCGCGACCAAAATTGTAACAAAGAGCCATCCCGAAAAAGAGTGCAGATCGGAGACGATTTAGGCGGGTTTTCCGGCCTAACCGGCCTCGGTCGCTAAATACCTGTCCCCTGAGCCCAGGTGATAGGATAGATAAGCACTTTTAGCCTATCTTCTGGCTCTGCTGACCCAGTCTTGATGTGCTTAGGTGTGGACATCGCCCCTTGTAGGGCGGTCTCCATTACGATTGACTAAATGCAATACCCTACGCTGACCTGGCCAATTCATGCTGAAGAACCTCCTCGGTGACCCCAACGCGCGCAAGCTCAAAAAATATCGTCCCGACGTGGTCGACATAAACCTGCTGGAGGAAGAGATTCAGCAGCTCTCCGACGAAGCCCTGGCGGGCAAGACGGCGGAGTTTAAGCAGCGCATTGAGAAGGGCGAAGCCTTAGACGACCTGTTGCCCGAGGCCTTTGCGGTGGTTCGCGAAGCCTCGAAGCGGGTGCTGGGCATGCGCCACTTCGACGTGCAGCTGATCGGCGGCATGGTGCTCCACGACGGCCAGATCGCCGAAATGAAAACTGGGGAAGGCAAAACCCTGGTGGCCACCCTGCCCTCCTACCTCAACGCGCTGTCGGGCAAGGGCGCCCACGTGGTCACCGTCAACGACTACCTGGCCCGCCGCGACGCCGAGTGGATGGGGCAGATTCACCGCTTTTTGGGCCTCAGCGTGGGGCTGATTCAGCAGGGCATGTCGCCCGCCGAGCGCCGCCACAACTACGGCTGCGACATCACCTACGGCACCAACAGCGAGTTTGGCTTCGACTACCTGCGCGACAACATGGCCACGGCGATCGAAGACGTGGTGCAGCGCCCCTTTAACTACTGCGTGATCGACGAAGTTGACTCCATTCTGGTTGACGAGGCCCGCACGCCGCTGATTATTTCTGGCCAGGTCGAGCGCCCCAGCGAAAAGTACACCCGCGCCGCCGAAGTCAGCCGCGAACTCAACGCCGAAGAGCACTACGAAGTGGACGAAAAAGCCCACAACGTCTTGCTCACCGACGAAGGCTTTATTCGGGCCGAAGAGCTGCTGGGCGTGCAGGATCTGTTCGACCCCAAGGATCCCTGGGCCCACTACATCTTCAATGCCATCAAGGCCAAAGAGCTGTTCGACAAAGATGTCAAATACATCGTTCGCAACGACGAAATTATCATTGTGGACGAATTTACCGGCCGGGTAATGCCCGGTCGCCGCTGGAGCGACGGTCTGCACCAGGCGATCGAAGCCAAAGAGCACGTCGAAATTCAGCCCGAAACCCAAACCCTGGCCAGTATTACCTACCAAAATTTCTTTTTGCTCTACCCCAAGCTGTCGGGTATGACCGGCACCGCCAAGACCGAAGAGGCCGAGTTTGAGCGCATCTATAAGCTCGAAGTTACAATTATTCCCACCAACCGCCCCGCCGCCCGGCGCGACCTGTCGGATGTGGTCTACAAAAACGAAGAGGCCAAGTGGAAGGCCGTAGCCGAAGAGTGCGCCGAGATGCACGAAGCCGGTCGCCCCGTGCTGGTGGGCACCACCAGCGTTGAGAAATCCGAGGTGCTGTCGGCCCTGCTCAGCGAGCGCGGCGTGCCCCACAACCTGCTCAACGCCAAACCCGAAAACGTGGAGCGGGAATCTGAAATTGTCGCCCAGGCCGGGCGCAGCGGCTCTGTCACCATTGCCACCAACATGGCCGGGCGCGGTACCGACATCATTTTGGGCGGCAACGCCGACTACATGGCCCGTCTCAAGGTGCGCGAGTACCTCATGCCCCGCCTGGTCAAGCCCGAAGACGAAGACGAGTTTTCGGTGACGGCGGTGCCGGGCACCAAGGGGCGCGCTCCGGCCCAGGGCTTTGCCCCCGGCAAAAAGGTGAAAACCTGGAAGGCCTCGCCCGATATCTTTCCCATTGAGCTGTCGTTGGCAACCCTAGAAGAACTGAAGGCCACGGTTGACTTTGCTGTGACCACCTACGGCGAGCGCAGCCTGCCCGAGCTGCAGGCCGAAGACAAGCTGGCGGTCGCCGCCGAAAAGGCGCCTACCGATGACCCCGTAATTCAGCGGCTGCGCGATGTGTACAATCGCATTCGCCACGAGTACGAGGCCCTTACCAGCACCGAGCACGACAAGGT
>DASQNN010000156.1:0-13355 GCA_035644955.1 Nodosilinea sp.
GGCGCGACGCGGCGGTGCAGACCCTCGGTCGCATTGGCTGGGCGGTGCCTGTGCCCGAGGCCACTATGTATATCTGGGCCAAGCTGCCCGATCGCTTTGCCCACGATTCCCAGGCGTTCTGCCTGCGCCTGGTCGAGCAAACTGGCGTAGCGCTGGCCCCTGGGGTCGGGTTTGGCAAGGCGGGCGAGGGCTACGTGCGCATCGCCCTGGTGCATCCGCCTGAGGTGCTGGAGCATGCCATCGGCAAGATCGCTGAGTTTTTGTAGCTGGTTTTTTGTAGCTAGTTTTTTGTAAAGGCTTTCTGGCCCCGACCGTTAGAGCGGGTTAGTCGCTCAAAAAAAGCTTTGGTTAGCACGAGAATCTGTTCAGATTAAATAAAAATCAATAGACTTTAGAAACAGGCTGATAAAGCCCAGAGCAAGAAGGGTGCCATTGATTTAAGAATTGGTTAATTTACCGGTCTCTGAGTCAATGCCGGGTCACGCCATTATCTAGTATCCAGGGTGCAACGTATTGAGCTATCAGAACGACAGATCGTTTTGGTAGCTTCGTTTTTCGATCAGGATCTAAGGGTTAATGGTGACATCTCCATCTAGCACCGCTGATGGTCGGCATCGCATTGTTGTTGTAGAAGACGACAGTGCCAACCGACTCTTTTTTGCCGACTACCTCACCTTTTCTGGATTTAAGGTGCTGGCGTTGCCCCACGGGCTTGATCTTGACCAACAGCTCAAGGAGTTTCAGCCCCACCTGCTGCTGCTCGACCTGGGACTACCCGAAATTGACGGCTATACCCTGCTCAAACAGGTGCGATCGTCCCCGCTGTGGCAGCAGCTGCCCGTCATTGTTGTATCGGGCTATGCCTTTGCCGAAGACCAGCACCGCGCCTTCAATCTAGGCGCCCAAAAATACCTGGTCAAGCCTGTGCCTCTACAGCAGCTAACCCAGGCCATCTACTGCTTTTTGCAGCAGCCCAACAATCGGTAGCATGACCAGACGCAGGGCCAGAAATCAGCGGGA
Source organism: Nodosilinea sp. (assembly GCA_035644955.1). Lineage (GTDB taxonomy): Bacteria > Cyanobacteriota > Cyanobacteriia > Phormidesmidales > Phormidesmidaceae > Nodosilinea. The sequence goes on from DASQNN010000156.1 coordinate 1,021, forward strand.
GCCCTGATTCAGAATAAGTTCAGAATAAGACCCCCGCCTGAAACTCAACCGAGAAGCCGGGCCACGGGCCACGGCTACGACAAACTGCCACCCCCCGACCCCGGTCGCTGTTCGGTCAAAAACTGCTCGACATCTCGGCTTAACAGCTGCACAGCTTCACCAATGTCAGCAATGGTATGCTCTAGCTGAGACGACACCACCAGGGCCGACTGCAGCCGGTTCAGAATGTCTTTAATTTGCTCGCGATAGCGCGCTTCAAACTCTTGGGGGTCCATAACGGTAGGGCCTCGTGACAACAATAATCAGGAACAGGATGTAATACTAATTACATGAAGGGCGGAGGGTTTTCCAGAAAGAAATGCCAGAAAAATCAATCTTTACAGTTAAAAATGCGATCGCGACCCCTGATAAAGCTGAGTATATAAACAATCTGGTCGACTACGCATAAATACTGATTCGACAAGCTGCCTAAATACCCTCCAAACATATCACTCCTTTTTGCGGCGGAAAACCGTCTGCCCAGCGCAATCTGGCCGAGCGGGTTTGCCGTTATCCTGGTTAGTACAAAGGTTTAGACGCGCAGCCCGTGAGTTCTACGGTTCAGCCCACCACCCTGGTCAATGACCCCGAGCGGCTAGAGTTGCGGCTCAAAGAGATCCCCAAAGAGCCGGGGGTCTACTTTATGAAAGACAGCCGCGACCAGATTCTCTACATCGGCAAGTCAAAGTGTTTGCGCACGCGGGTGAGGTCGTACTTTCGCGATCACCATGGCCACATGCCCCGCATTGCCGTGATGGTGATGCATATTGTCGATATCGAGTTTATCGTTACCGACACTGAGGCCGAGGCCCTGGCGCTGGAAGCCAATCTGATTAAGCAGAACCAGCCCCACTTCAACGTGCTGCTGAAGGATGACAAGAAGTATCCCTACCTCTGCGTCACCTGGTCGGAAGATTACCCGCGCATTTTTATTACCCGCAAGCGGCGCAAGAGCCTGAAGGATCGCTACTACGGCCCCTACGTGGATGTGGGCCTGCTGCGCAGCACCCTCAACCTGGTGAAGCGCATATTTCCCCTGCGGCAGCGGCCGCAGCCGGTGCACCGCGATCGCCCCTGCCTCAACTACGATATTGGCCGCTGTCCCGGCGTCTGCCAGCAGCTCATTTCACCGGAGGACTACCACAAGACCCTGCAACGGGTGGTGATGGTGTTCCAGGGGCGCACCACGGAGCTGGTGGATATTCTCACCACTCAGATGGAACGGGCGGCGGAAGACCTCAAGTTTGAACTGGCGGCCCGGCTGCGTGACCAGATTCGCGGCCTGGAGCGACTGTGCGCCGACCAGAAGGTGGCCCTGCCCGACGACACCGTGTCGCGGGATGCGATCGCCCTGGCCGCTGACGACAAATACGCCTGCGTGCAGATCTTTCAGGTGCGGGCCGGTCGCCTGGTGGGTCGCCTGGGCTTTACCGCCGATGCGGAGTCGGGCACCCCCGGCGAAATTTTGCAGCGGGTGCTAGAGGATCACTACCAGACCGTGGAAGCGGTCGAGATTCCGGCGGTGATTTTGGCTCAGCACGAGCTGCCGGAGAGCGAAATTTTGACCGATTATCTGACCCAGCGGCGGGGTCGTAAGGTGTCGGTGGAAGTACCCCAGCGCCAGACCAAGGCCGACCTGATCGAAATGGTGGAGCGCAACGCCCAGTACGAGCTGGCCCGCACCCAGGCCGCCGCCGATCGCAATATTCAGGCCCTGCAAGATCTGGCGATCGCCCTCGACCTGCCCGACCTGCCCAAGCGCATCGAGGGCTACGATATTTCCCACATTCAGGGGTCCGATGCGGTGGCCTCCCAGGTGGTGTTTGTCGATGGCATGGCCGCCAAGCAGCACTACCGCCACTACAAAATCAAAAACCCCGAGGTTAAGCCGGGCCACTCCGACGACTTTGCCAGCATGGCCGAGGTAATTCGTCGCCGCTTTCGCCGCTATGCTACCGACCCCACCAAGCAACGCCTGGGCAACCCCGACTGGCCCGACCTGGTGATGATCGACGGCGGCAAGGGCCAGCTCTCGGCGGTGGTCGAAGTGCTGAAAGAACTCAACCTGCTCCAGGAGATCAACGTGGTCAGTTTGGCCAAAAAGCGCGAGGAGATCTTTCTGCCCGGCGAGTCGAGTCCCCTCGTTACCGAGGCCGACCAGCCTGGGGTGCAGCTGCTGCGCCGCCTGCGCGACGAGGCCCACCGCTTTGCAATCAGCTTCCACAGGAAGAAAAGGACAGACCGAATGCGGCGATCGCGCCTCTCGGAGATTCCCGGCCTGGGTCAGCACCGCCAGAAGGAACTGCTGGCGGCCTTTCGCTCCATTGACTACATTCGCGAGGCCAGCCCCGAGCAGCTCGCTACCGTACCGGGCATTGGCCCCCAGCTGGCCCAGCAGATCTACGAGTACTTCCATCCACAGCCAGAGGAGCTCCAGCCGGAGGAACTCCAGGCAGAGGAAGTGGGGGAGATGGCGGGGTCTTAGGACAACGGCTGGTAGGGGCGAATGGCATTCGCCCTGTGGACAGCCAAGACGGCTATCCCACAATCCTTGTCCCCTAGGCAATCCTCCTAATTACCAGCCGCATTCACTAGCAGTACGCCCTGGCTGTCGCGCAGCTCAAAGGCGCACAGCATCTTCGGGCTGCGATCCCAGCTCCAGCCCCGGCGTAGTCAGCGCCACTTGCCAGGCGGCCATATCGAGCTGCAACCAGTCGCCCAGGTTCACCGTCATGGGCGCACCTCCCATGTGGGCTACCATCACCACCTCCTGGGGCAGGCGGTGGTCGGCAGTGCTGGTGTCTTCGCGGCGGTACTCAATGGTAGGCTCGACCGGCAAGAGCTGCACCGCGTCATAGCCAGTGTAGGCGGCCTTGGCGGGGTGAGGCCGCCACACCGGCGGCCAGCTTTTTAGAAATGCGCTGGTAGATGCGGGTCAGCCCCTCCAGACTGCCCTCAGCAGAGGTGGTTTTGACGTGGATTTGCAGAATGTTGGTGGAGGCGGGCACGCGGGGAATTTCGAGGGTCAAGGCCGCCCTTGGGCGCGGCGCGGTGAGCTAGGTAGCCCAGATCGGCCCGCTGGCTCTGGAGCCGTCGGAGGTCGTACACCTCGGCGGGGGCAAACACGCCGTAGGGTAAAGAATAGGCCACAGGGTCGGAATGTAGTTGAGCCGCCCCTCGGCACCGATGTAGCGCAGCCAGTAGAAGCTGCCGGCGCGATCGCGGCTGCCCGACTTGACCCCTGCCACCACTGCCCAGACAAACTCGCCCTGCTGCATTACCGGCAGGCGATCGCGCTGAAACCGCAGCGTCTGCTGGGGAGCGCGAAAATCAATCGGCTGCAATGGCGTGAGAATCTCTAGCTCCAGGGTGCGCTCCGACTGAATGATGTCGGCGTCCTTAGGTTAATTCCGCCGCTGAGCGCTGGTTTAGAATTATTAACGGCCTGGCCCTGGAGGTTTGTTAGATACTCTAAAAAGACCCTTTAAATGCCCTCAGCCCCACCTTTGGAGAACCTGCAATGCCGGTAAGCCCCAGCCTCAAGCGGCTTTGGTTAATGATTTCTGCTGCCGCTGTCATGATTGCCCTGGTGGTCTACCTCGGCGTGGTGCCTGTGGTCAAAAGCCAGCCTGTGGCCTTAAGAGGGCTAGAAGGGCGGTTGCTAAGCGATACGCTACTGTCCCAGGGTGAAATTACAGCAGCGGCGGCCAGCGGCGGTATGAGCCGGGGCGGCTCCTTTAGTCGGCCAGCACCCGCTCCATCGGCCCCTCGCAGTTTGCCGCCTAGCAGCGGCGGCTATGGCGGCGGTTACGGCGGTTATGGGGGAGGCTATGGCGGTGGCTACGGCTACCGCTCGGCTCCTGGCCCGGTGATTGTGCCCTACCCCACCTACGCTCCGGCGCCGATATACGTCGGCCCAGCCGCAGACGACGGCGGCGGCGATCTGTTTTTTGTCGTTGTGGTGCTGGGGTTTATTCTGCTGCCCATTGTCTTTACCTACCTACAGGGCGGCACCCGCACCTTTACTGACCCAGCGGCGGCGGGCAGCCAGAGCGAGCTGCTCAACGACATTGTCACCGTGACTCGCCTCCAGGTGGTGCTGCTGGCGGGGGCGCGCGACCTTCAGCGCAACCTCGACAACATTGCTCTCAAGGCCGACCTCACCACCTCAGCGGGGTTAGCGGCCCAGCTGCGCGCCACCGTGCTGACCCTGCTGCGCCACCCCGACTACTGGACCCACGTGCGGGCCGAGTCGCAGACCGTAGCTGGGCGGGAGAAAGCGGCGGAATTGTTTGAGCGCTTATCGATTCAAGAGCGCAGCAAGTTTGCGGTTGAGACTTTGGTGAATGTAGGCGGTGAGGTGCAGCGGCGAGCCATGCCCAGTGGCCCCAGCAACGAGGTGGCCGCGCACATCGTGGTGACGCTGCTGCTGGGCACGGCAGACGATCGCCCCCTGTTCACAGCCGTCAACTCAGTGGCCGATCTCCAGGCGGTGCTTCAGCGGCTGGGCTCGGTTTCGCCCGCCTACCTGCTGGTCTACGAGCTGCTGTGGACACCCCAAGACCCCAGCGACAGCCTCAGCGCCGATGACCTGATCGCCAACTACCCAGACCTGGTGACGCTGTAGGAATGAGTTGGGCGAACAAAAGAACAAACAACCTGGCCAGTGTCGTCAGGTCTACGAAGAAAAGTTTATCGTTGTTCTGCCGCCCCGCTTAGCACATTTGAGCTAAACAATCCCGCCGCCTCCTGCTGGATTGCGGTGTACTGGTCGATCACGGGTTGTACCGCCGCCTCTTCACGCTCTACGTAATCGTAGAACTGGGTGAAGATCCGCTCCACCTCCTCGTAGATAATGCCTAGTTTTTCGGATAGCCGGCTGGCGACTTCCTGCTGAAAGTGCTCTTTTTCGCTATCGAGGGCATGCTCAAACTTGGCAATAATGCGGCTGCGCTGCCAGACAATGCCGATCGCCAGCACGATCACCCCAATCCCAGCAAAGGCGATGCCAATGGCGCTCAAAATGGCCTCGGCCACCGCAAACTCAATAATGTGCAGAATGGTGCCCGCCACCGCCATCACGGCGCCGCCGACAATCTCATTGGCCAGGTCGCCCGCCTGGGTAGCCAGCATATCTCCCAGGCCGTGGTCGGCCATCAGGTTGGCCACCTTGGCCCGCACGCTGTCGATCACTTCCTGGCGGCGCTCCAGCACCTTGAGCGAAATGTGGCTGCTCTCCAGACGGTGGGTTTTTACGCTCTCCAGGTCTTGGTTCAGCCCGTCGAACAGCTGGCGAATGCCGTCGACAAAGTGCTGAGCCCCTTCGCTTGAGACTTCTTCCAGCGACTCGCGCAGGTCGCGGGCGCAGCGCTCCTGAAACTCATCCACCCAGGCCTGCATCGAGGCATCTTGGTTAAACAGCCCTACAAACGATCGCCGCACCACCGTCAGCACCGACAGACTCTCGCGAAAGTCGCGCTTGATGCGGGCCGAAATTATCTCGTAGCGGGCCGCTAGACGGTCGGCCAGGGTGTTGATTTCGTAGCGCGATCGCCCCCGGCCGGCATCAATTTTGCTGCGAATGCTCTGGGCGGTGGCGCGATCGCTGGCCAGCTGAAGGTTCAGGGCCTTCACATCGCCGTTGAGCAGATCGATAATCTGCTGAGTGGTCTGGCTCACCGATCGCAGCTTAATTTTGTAGCTCTCCCCCGACGACACCATGGTCTGAATGTACTGACGCACCGGTGCAAAGCCGCTGTTGGCAAGGTCTCCTTCCTGCTCCAGTGCCGCCGACGTCGGAAAGATCATCGGGGCTTTAATCTGCTTTTGGTAGGCGTATTCCTTCACCCGCTCGATGTTGGTCTCTAAGTCGGCGGGGCGCAGCAGATCGGCCTGCTGCAAAATAAACACTACCTTTTTGCGCCACTCGGCACTGACAAAATCCAAAAAATCCCAGGCGCTTTTTTGGTACGGATTTTTGGCAAACAGCACAAAAAACGTCAGATCGCTATTGGGAATGTAGCGCTCGGTAATAATCTGGTGCTCGGCAATCACCGTGTTGGTGCCCGGCGTATCGACAATGGAAATGTCTCGCAGAATGGGAATCGGCCGCCCAATCTTGCGCAGACTTGGCTCCACCTGCTCGGTAAACTCGGTCTCGGCATAGACAATCTGCTGAATCGAGTCGGTGCAGGGCTCAATGTCGGTGGCGCATACCCCCGCCTCTAGCAGAGCGTTAACGAAGCTGCTTTTGCCCGCTTTAACCTCACCCACCACCACAAACAAAAACGGCTCGTTGATGTTTCGCCGCAGGTTGTAGGTGGTGCGCTGTAAATCGGGGTTGTTGATGTCGTTTGCCAGAGTCTGCACCCGCTCCAGCAGGCCATCCAAATCGGCCCGGTAGGCCTGAAGTGTTGCGTTAATGATTTGGCTAGCCACGGCATTATTCTCCCTTAAAGCCAGTAGACCGCCCTCAGAGCTGGCCTATCCTCAAGTTATCGCATCACCGCAAGTTCGGACCGAAGTTAGAACTCTGGAGAGAGGCTCACTTCACTCTACAAACACCTGGTACTGGTTGCGGCCGGCATCTTTGGCGGCGTAGAGGGCCTGGTCTGCCGCCGCTAAAATGCTTTCGACTGGGCGGCCGAGGGAAGGCGTTACCGTCGCAATGCCAAAGCTCAGGGTGATGGTAGTGCCGCTGGGGCTAGCGCCATGGGGCAGGTTCAGCGTTTGTAAGTGGTGACGCACCATCTGCACCACCCGAATGGCTCCGGCGGTGTCGGTGCCGGGCAGCACCAGGGCAAATTCTTCGCCGCCGTAGCGGGCGGCTAAATCGGCGGGGCGACGAATACCGTGGCGAATGGCGCTGGCAATGTCAATCAGGCATTGGTCGCCAGCGGCGTGGCCGTAGGTATCGTTGTAGGGCTTAAAAAAATCTACGTCGGCCAGAACCACGCTCAGGGGTTTGCGATCGCGAGCCAGCCGCTGCCACTCTTGGTTTAAGTACTCGTCCAGCCAGCGACGGTTGGCAAGATGGGTGAGGCTATCGACCTTAGCGAGGCGATCGAGCTCTCGGTTGGCGGCCCGCAGCTGCCGGTACAGCTCGGCCTGGTGTAGCGCGGTGGTGAGCTGGTCGGCAAAGTGCTGCAGCATGTTGGCCTCAAAGGGCTGCCATTGGCGGTTTTCACCGCAGGCATGTACCACCAAAATGCCCCACACAGGCTGGCGATTCCGGTACGGATCGCTTCGCGAATCGCCCCCAAAGGGATGGGCGATCGGGGCAATCATCGTCGATTGAACCGCAATGCTGTTAAGAAAGTTCAAAATTTCGGGCGACCACGCCTCGGTGGTCAAGTCGTTGACGATGTAGGGCTGCCCTGTGCTCAGTCTCTCCAGGTAGGCAACCGACAGCGGCCCCGACGGAATCATGGCGTCGGTGACAACGGTGTAGTTGGGGTGGGTGGCCTGCTGGGCAATGCGTCGGTTGCCGTTGGCCAAAATTTGAAAAATTATTGCCCGATCGGCATCAAACACGGCCTTAATACCCGCTACCGTAGCGCTCAAAATAGTCTCAAAGTCGAGGGTTTCGCGCATGCGGGCGGTCAGCATGCGCAGCAGCTGCTCCTGCCCCACCCGGCGGCTGAGGGTAGCCTCGGTAGCCCGCAGGTTGGCCTGGAGCTCTCGACGCTCGGTGCAGTCTTCGGCCCAGCCCACCATGTAGCGGGGCTGGGCCTGGTCGTCTTCGACCACGCGCACGTGGGCCTGTATCCAGCGCACCTCACCGCTGGGGCGCACAATGCGGTACTCTCGCCGCACCGAGTGGCCTTCAAACTGTCGCCCCAGGGAGGCCTTTACCCGAGGCAAGTCGTCGGGATGAATCTGGCGTAGCCAAAGGTTGGGGTCGTCGTAGAGGGCGGTTGGGGGCTGCTCCCAGATGCGCTCGAAGGCGGCGCTGATATACAAAAACTGACCCGTCACCGCATCGCGAATAAACAAAAGCTGATCGACATGGTCGGTAAACAGCCAAAACAGCTTCTCGGTCTGCTCCAGGGTCGTCTGTGCCTGCAGCTGCTGCTGGGCCAGGTGCAGCTGTTGTTGGAGTTCGTTTTGGTACACAGCCTGACTGACCTGGCGGGCCACGTGGGTGAGCAAATCCTGGTTTGATCGATGCCAATTGCGGGGGCTGCGGCAGTGGTGAATGATGAACAGGGCCCACAGCTGGGAGTTAACCAACACCGGCACCGTCAGCTTGGCCTGCACCTGGAGGCGGCTGAGCAAATCGGCGCAGCAGGGCTCAATATCGCCCTGCTGTACGTCGGTGACCATGCCGATTTGGCCCTGGCGGTAGCGATCGCCCCAGCCTCCCTCAAAGCAGGGATCGTAGATCAGCTCTCCCCGCAGAGGCAGCCAGGCTGCATCGACCGACTCTGCCGCTACTACCCCATCGTCGTTGGGCAAAAATCGATAGACCACCACTCGGTCGGTGTTGAGCAAAGGCCGCAGGGTCTCCACCACCTGCTGCAAAAAGGCGTCCAGGTCATGGACCACCGCGGCCGCATCACCGATTATGGCCACCGCCTCCAAAATTTTTGCTCGACTGATGGTCAGTTGGGGTGGAAAGTGGCGCGTCATTGGTTAGACACAGCGAAAAATAGACGATCAACACCCAGAAAGCCGATGGCGCTGATACCACTGGCCTCAAAACCAGCTCCCAGCGCGCCTAAGCAATGGGAGCATGCCCCTTGATTTTGACGAGATCTCGGCCAGAACTGCCATACCTCAAACATCCAGTTCTACTACTCTGGTTCAAGGTTGTTCACGTTTGTTTTGCCCTGATTTAGTTATGAGTGCCGTCACGATGCCCACTGCGCTTGACTTACACTAACTCAAAAGCTGAGCTCTTCTACGGCTTAAATCGTGTCTATACGAGAACTTCTGGCTTCAAACTAACGGTTAAAGGCCAAAACAGCCTGTGTAGGGCTACTGAATTCTCAAAAACGACTCCTAATTCACGCAATTTGAGTTTTGGGATGGTTCAGCGGCAGCAGAGCGAGGGTGGCTGGGGATCGGTCTGCCTACCCCACGAGATCTCCCTGAGCGCGCTTTCCTTCTGATTGCGCTGCGATCGCGCTGACAGCAACCGCCGGCCAGGCAAACACCAGAGGCGATCGCCATCGGGAAAATATTGCAGAATGTAAAGAAGTTGGTTTACTGCCAGGTATTAGCCATGACCACCCTTGCGATCGCTCCTCAGTCTGCGGGTTCTGCTGCGCCTCTGGCCGCCGGTGGCCCCGACCCGGCCCGGTTTGACTGGGCCGAGGCCTGGTACCCCGTCGCCTACCTGGACGACTTAGACAGAGCGGCCCCAACTCGTTTCACCCTGCTAGAGCGGGCGATCGTGATCTGGTGGGACGCCCAGGGTGAGGCTTGGCGCGTGTTTGAAGACCAATGCCCCCACCGTCTGGCCCCCCTGTCGGAGGGGCGCATCAATGAAGATGGCGAGCTAGAGTGCCCCTACCACGGCTGGGCCTTTGCGGGCGACGGCACCTGCACCCACATTCCCCAGCAGCCCGCTGACGGCCAGGGCCACCAGTCGGCGCGGGCCTGCGTAGGGGCCATGCCCACGGCCATTCGTCAGGGGCTGCTGTTTGTCTACCCCGGCCAGGCCGAAAATGCCCCCCGCGTCGAGGTGCCCATCATTGGCCCCATCGACGACGATCCCGACGGCTGGGTGGTGCTCAACACCTTTCGCGACCTGCCCTACGATGCGCTAACTCTGCTCGAAAACGTGCTGGATGCCAGCCACATTCCCTACACTCACCACAAAACCGTGGGCAAGCGCGAAAACGCCGCCCCCATGGTGATGGAGGTGGTGGAGTCGAGCAAGCAGGGCTTTCGCGGGCTGTGGCCAGAAGGCCCCCGCAAGGGCAACCTGGGCACCCAGCACACCACGTTCGTGGCCCCGGCGCTGATGTATCACGACCTCACCTCAAAGCAGTTTGGCCGCACCATGACCGTGGTTTACGCCACGCCCATTCGCAAGGGCGAGTGCCGCTTGTTTGCGCGCTTTCCCTTCAAGTTTTCGGCTAAGCTGCCCGCTACCGTGATCGGCCTTACCCCCCGCTGGTTTAGCCACATCGGCAACAACGCCGTGCTCGAAGACGACCAGATTTTTCTGCACCTGCAAGAACGGGAGCTGGAGAAAGCTGACGCGTCCTACGCCCAGGCCTGCTATCTGCCCACCCAGGCCGATCGCTACGTGCTGGCCTTTCGCAACTGGGTCAGCGACTTTGCAGCCGATCCCTTTGCCGGCCAAGCTCTAAAGCCCGAGTGGACCAAGCCGGCCCTGCTCGATCGCTACCACTCCCACACCCAGCACTGCAAGAGCTGCCGCACCGCCCTGGGCCGCCTTCAAACCCTGCGCTGGGGGCTGCTGGGGGCAAGCGCAGTGGCCTGGTCGCTGGTTCCGGTTGCGATCGCAACCGGCAGCCTCACGGGGCTAACGGCCCTGGTTGGCTCTGTGTTGCCCTTGGGCACCGCCGCTGCCTGGGCGGGCCTGGGCCGGTTAGAGCAGCGATTTTACGCAGGTCGCGCCGTGCCGCCCCGCAACCTGCCAGAACGGAACGCTCGAGCCAAGGCCCAGGGTTAGGTTCCAGCCCTGGCAAGGTTGGGCAGATTTTAGGAGTCACCCCCCCGGATTAGCCGCTGAGCCCAGGATTAAAAGTCCAAAGCTCAAAGCCGAAATCCTCTGAGGAGGATTGGGAGCCAACCCCAATCTGCTTTAGCAAACTTTTGCTCAGAGTCAGGGAGTTCACTCCCTGGTAGTTGTGGCTGTTCGCTGATTCATCCCTGTATCCAGCAACCCCACGATGTCTGCTATGGCTCTGAATAGAGGACTTGGCCGGCGCTAATCGGCCGGAATAACCTGCACCATCCCCACCAGGTCGATGCCTTCGGGAGTTACCGTCAGCTGGCGAATATCGACCTCTGGCCCCAGGTCAAAGGCCAGGTCATTTAGTACCGTGGGCGACGGTGGCCCCCCGGCAGCGGGCACCACCGTCGCCACCGGCTGCTGCAAACACAGCCAGCGTCCCGCCCGCATCGTCAGCCCCATGGCTAGTTCCAGACTGTCTCCGCCAGGGGCTGTTCCCGGCCAGCACAGCGTCAGGCGATCGCTGGCCAGAGCAATATCGACCTCTGCAGGCGCTGCCCCATCGCCAAGCCAGCGCACCAGGGGCACATTCTGCTCGGATACGGCCCCCGCCAGCAGCTGCTTTAGCACGTCGCGCAACCCCTGACCCAGGAGCGGCGACTTGAGCGAAGCGCGCAGGTCTGCCGCCAGCACCGTCACCTGCCCGTCGACGGGAAAGGGCCGCAGCAGCCGCAGCGGCTTACCCCGCAGCACCTGGGGCAGGTTGACACGAATATCCGCCGCACTGACTTCGGCCTGGCTGAGGTGCAGCCCCTGGTACACCGCCTGGCGAGCTACCACCGTTACCCCCGGCAGGTAGCCGCCCAAAATCTGGCGATCTTTGCCGTTGATGGCCAGCTCTAGCCCCTCAATGTGGTCGAGCTGGGTGTGCAGCCACAGGCGAATGGCGGGCGGCAGCAGCCGACTGATGATGCGGCTGCCTTTAGCGGCAGGGGCATCAGAGTCAGGGGTAGGGGCCGGATCAAAGGTCATAGGCTGGCTGGGATAACAGAACAGGCGGGGGGTGCGATCGCCCCTAGGGCGAGGCTAAAGCCAAGTTTGAATGGAATATTATCCCCTCATTAGGGCCTTAGGGGCGATCGCGGGGTGGTGTGATTAACATAAAACCACCCTGCTCACCCCCCTTGCCAAGGGGGGTGAGCAGGGTCTTGAGAGCCCCCTTGCTAAGGGGGCAGCGCAGCAGGGATCTTACCCTATAGCGTTAGCACGCAGGTCTGATGCGATCCATGATTTTGAATTTGACGAAACCCTAGTCGAGCTGGTCAATCTGCGATCGCAGCTGTTCTAGCTCGGCGTCTACTTCCGTTGACTGGGTGACGGGGATAGAGGCTTCGCCAGGGGGCAGCTGGCCCTGGTCAACGGTACCGCCCGACAGTTGCGCTTTCATTGCCGCCAGCTCCAGATCCACGTCGCCGCCGGCTTCTAGGGAGGCAAACTGGCTCTCCAGGTTGGCCCCGGCCAGTTCAGCCGCCGCCTGGGACGTGGCTTCCATTTGCAGCACTTTTTCTTCCATGCGCTCAAAGGCGGCCATGGCGCTGCTGGTGTTGAGGCTGCTGGTGGTGCTTTGCAGCTGCTCGTTGGCCTT
>DASQNN010000157.1:0-3602 GCA_035644955.1 Nodosilinea sp.
TGCACCAGCACCGGCCCGGTGTGCTTGTGGGCCTCTTTAAAGGTGGTGATCAGCTCTTGCAGGTTGTGGCCATCCACCGGCCCCATGTAGGTAAAGCCGAGTTCTTCAAACACGGCCCCCACCTTGGGCACCGCCAGCCGCTTCATGCCCTCTTTCACCCGGTCGAGTTCCGGCGACAGCGACTCGCCCACAAAGGGCAGGTGCTTAAACTGCTCTTCCAGGTTGTCGGTAAGAAACTGCACCGGCGGGCTGAGGCGCATTTTGTTGAGGTAGCGCGGAATGGCCCCCACGTTAGGTGAAATCGACATTTCGTTGTCGTTGAGCACCACCAGCAGGTTGGTGTGGGGCAGGTGCCCGGCGTGGTTGATCGCCTCTAGGGCCATGCCGCCGGTGAGGGCACCGTCGCCGATGATGGCGGCTACCTTGTAGTTGTCGCCGCTGAGGTCGCGGGCCAGGGCCATGCCCAGGGCCGCTGAAATACTGGTGGAGGCGTGGCCTGCGCCAAAGTGGTCAAACCTGCTCTCGCTGCGCTTGAGGTAGCCCGCTACGCCATCTTTTTGGCGCAGGGTGTGAAAGTTGTGATAGCGCCCGGTGATTAGCTTGTGGGGATAGGCTTGGTGGCCCACATCCCAGGTGACTTTGTCGCGATCGAGGTCGAGGGTTTGATAGAGCGCGAGGGTTAACTCCACTACCCCTAGCCCTGGACCCAAGTGCCCCCCGCTAGCCGCCACGGTCTCCAAATGCTTCTCGCGAATCTGGCGGGCCACGTCTTCGAGCTGGCGAACGGATAGACCGTGGAGTTGATTGGGGTGAGTTATGTCACTCAGGTGCATACTGCCTTAACCTCTGCGTCACGAAATTGTGTTTTTCCTGCTACTCTTCACTGTAGAAGATTCAACGGCCAGAAACATTGAGGATGGCAAGCATTGATTGAGTCAATGCCAACCTAGGTCGATTAGAGAGCTAAGCCTCTGTAATCAATTGATCAACAGACTGTAACCGCTAATTACGCCCGTTAACTAAGCGATATAACCTTTAACGTTCTGTTATGGTTCATTTTCTAGCTTCTGCTACCCATCGCCCGTGCTTTGCAATACCGTTTGCCCTAATTGCCGGGCTGGCCACCCCCATGGTGCTGCTCTCTGCCCCCAGCGCGATCGCCAACGACTTTGAGACCTGCACCAGTGATCTAATCGAGGCTGGTATCGCGGCGGCCTCGGCAGCGGGCGCCTGCGGCAGAGCCATGCACCCGGCGGCCCTCTCCCGCTGCGCTGTAGACATCACTGGCGTGGCGGATGTGAATGCTGAGCAAGCGCTGCTGGCCTGCCAGAGCGATCGCCGCCCCGAAGACCTAGCTACCTGCGTGGGTGATATTCACCAGGGGCTAGAGGTCACCAACTCTACCGCCGTGCTGAACAACTGCCGCCGCAGTGTGCTGCCCGTGCGCTTCTCAGACTGTGTGGTAGGTGTGGCTACGGCGGCAGAACTGGCCGTGGCCGACTCGATGGCCCAGTGCATTGCCGCTGGCTACATCCCTGGGGATGTAGCTCCCACGTTCATCTTTACGCGCTAGCTTCCCGCTGCTGCTCTAGGGCGGCAGCGGCAGGCGCGAATGGCTTCCTGCCCTACTTCACAAGTGCTGCTTTCACCGCGATCGGGCTGCTAGTCGCGGCTGATAAAATTTTTGGTGCAGTCTACAACGCCGCCCGCAGAGGGTTGAGTTAAGAAACGGGTCACTAACTAATGAACTGCGCCATGATGATGCCAATGGCCCAGACAAAGAAAATCCAGGGAATTAAGCTTGCCATCGTTGCTTCTCCTAACTATTTTTTCTTCGTTAAAAAAATCCTCTTGTTCTACTCTAGGGGGGCGCTGAGGCAATTTTGAGGGCAGAAAACCGAACCGCTCCGCCGGCTTCTCCGCCTCAAACCCAGCGTGAACAGCTTTGCTCAGGAAAGAAATTGACTCAGGCAGCGGGAAAGGTCGATGCGAGAAAAACTGCCAGGTGGGGTTTACTCTCCTGGCTTGTGTCGCGTATAGTAGTAGACTGTGTCTGTGATACAAGGTCTTACGGCTAGAGAAACCAAATGGCTAAGAAAAGCATGATTGCGCGGGAGCGCAAGCGGGAAAAAGTAGTAGCACAATACGCCAAGAAGCGCGAGGCGCTGCTGGAAGAGTTTGACAAGGCTGCTAACCAGCAGGAAAAGGTGGCCATCCACCGCCAGATTCAACAGCTTCCCCGCAACAGCTCGCCGACTCGCCTGCACAATCGCTGCTGGATGACCGGTCGCCCCCGCGGCTACTACCGCGATTTTGGCCTTTGCCGCAACAAGCTGCGCGAGATGGCTCACCAGGGTCTGCTGCCCGGCGTTGTGAAATCGAGCTGGTAGAGCAAGGTCTTTGCCATTTAATTCCCATCTGAGATTCCTCGATGGGAACACCAAATCTAGACGGTTAACGGGGTTTGAGCATTGCTTAAACCCCGTTTTCGCAGACCAACTTTTTGACGGCCCGATTCTCAGCCGGTGGGTGGCATAAGGATCAAATCTCCTGTGCTGCTGCGCTCTAGGCGAATGTCGTGGTTGACTTTGCACAGCTTGTAGAACTGTTCACGGGTGAGCCGCACCCCTGGGTCGAGGGTCAGGATCAGTGAAGTCATAGGCCTGGGCTACGGTATCGCTGCGAGTTAGAGGATGTCGCCCTGGGGATCTGCGCCACCCAACTCTCCATCTCCATCGGACAGTCTGCCGATGCTGCTGGGCTCAAGGGTAGTGGACCGACCGCAGCAGCGATCGATGCCCAAACTGTCGAACAGCAGGTCGCCGACGGCGTTGGCGACGGCAAACTCGCCGTAGAAGCTCTCCGAGAAGTCAAAGGCCTGCAGCTCAGTTAGGATGGCCATGACTAGCGAACCCACATCGTTTTCACCCTCCATGCGCTGGCGCACAAACACCTGGGAGACCCGATCGGCGATCGCGCGGTTGGCTGGCTCTGGCAGATACTCTGCATTTAGCCAGGTCAGCAGGGCAGTTTTGAGCCATTGCCCCTCCTGTTGAGCATCCTCCGGAGGCGGCAGCATAATTGGGCTAAGGGGATCAGTCATCGGTGGGCCGAGGAAACCAGGGAAAACCTTCTGTACACTCAATACTACCGCCTTCGCTTCTGGACTCGGGGAGAAGGTGGCTGAGCGTAAAGAATCATCACCGCCTATCTCTACCCGTCTGCCTGTCCCTTGAAAACTCCACTGAGAATCCTGTGACCTCCATCAAATACGACCTAGACGCCATTATTCGCGGTTACTCCCAGGGGTATTTTTTGATGGCCGACGGCGAGAGCGATGACCTGGGCTGGTACTCTAGCCGCCAGCGCACGCTGATTCCGCTAGATCATCGCTTTCGCTACCCCAAGTCGCTGCGGCGATCGCTCAACCAAAACCGCTTTCAGGTCGGCATCAACCAGGCCTTTGGCGACGTGGTCAGCGGCTGCGCCGATCGCGACACCACCTGGATCTCCGACGAACTCAGGCAGGTCTACACCGAACTCTACCGGGCGGGCTGGGCCTACAGCTTTGAAACCTGGCAGGGCAACGAGCTGGCGGGGGG
>DASQNN010000158.1:0-14582 GCA_035644955.1 Nodosilinea sp.
CAGCATGATAGCAGTTGTGCCCCAGATGGTGTAGGCCGCATACTTGAGGCTTTGTGAAGTATCTTCTAGCCGCTGCTTGTTGGCGTTGTAGGTTTCAGACAGGTTGACCAGCATTTGCAGCTGATAGTCTTGCTCCGGCAGGGCCAGATAGGTTTCTAAAAATTTACGATCTTCTAGGTTGGGGGTAACGGCCACCTGACGGGGCAAAAACGCCCCCATCAGCAGCGAAAAGCTGACCAAAAAGCCAACGATTTCGGCCAGGCTAAAGATGCTGCCGCTGACCAGCAGCCGCGAAATGCTGAGGCTGGTCAAAAGCGCTCCGTTGGCCACAAACAGAATGTTGAGCTTGGTGGTCAAAATCTGGCTCTGCTCGTTTTGCTCGCGCAGCACCATCCGCACGTCCTGAGCCGCCAGCGCCAGGGTGGCGGGGGGAATAGAGGGCGGTTCGGGAGCAGGTTCTTCTACGGGCAGGCTGAGCTGCACCTCGTCAGGGGGCAGGATATCCACCGGAGGCAGCACATCGACGGGGGCAGAGGTTGAAACAGCATTGACCATGGCAGCAGGCACTAGAACGACCCTTCTGACGTGACTCGGTTCGCAAAACCCAGTCTGGATTTCAGCAGCTAATTTTTAAGCCAAAAGTCTGACCGGCAACCGTGCTCAATTTTGTGGCCGTTGCCCTACACCTATAGTAGTCAGAATTTCCTCGCCTGAGGGAGTTCTGAGTGAGTTCTAAAGGCCAGATCTGCCGCTATATCAGGGTTCGATAGTGAGCTAGGTGCAGGCTTGCCGATTTTTGCCAGCTATAGTGTGGCAGCACCGCCTGGCTGTGGCCTACAAGCCTGTGAGCCACCTCCGCATCTAGCCCTGCCACCATGGCGGCGGCGATCGCATCGGCTGAGTCAGGGTTGACCAAAAGAGCCTGGTCTGGGTTCAGAAACTCGGTAAAGGGAGGCTGGTTAGCGGTAATGACCGGCAGGGCTGATGCGATCGCCTCTAGCACCACCAGTCCCCACCCTTCTTTAGTAGAAGGGAAGCAAAACACGTCGGCGGTGCGGTAAAGGGCGGGCAAATCTCCATCGGGGATCACCCCTGGGAGCAGGACGGATTGACCTATCAATGGGCCGTGCTGCTGCTCTAGTTCTTTCGCCCGGGCAAAGAACGCTTGCCGGTAGGGTTCGTAGTCAAACAGGGTGGCCCCGCCCGCAATGACGAGCTGCGCCTGGGGATGGGTGGTGAGCACCTGGGCAAAGGCTTCTAGCAAACGAATGGAATTCTTGCGTGGCTCAATGCCGCCCACGGTGAGAAAGATGGGCGATCCGGTCAGGCCGTAGCGAGCTTTGAGGGCCTCTTCTTGGCCTGAAGGAACTGGGGAAAAGCGTTTTAAGTCAACACCGTTGAGCACTCGGGGGGCATTGATGGCGTACTCGTCGCGGAGGGCCTGATGCCAGCGATCGCTCACGCATAGACAGAGATCGGGATCCCGAATCGACTTATCCTGACACTGCCGCAGGTAGATGCTGGCGTAGTCTTCAATGTGGTGGACGGTACGCACCACGTTGGGCACTCGGCCCTGCTGCCGCAATTGCACCAGGGCATTGGCCCCAATGCAGTCTTGGGCGTGGTAGATATCGTGGCGATCGGGACAAGCCAGCAAGTAATCGACAAATTCCTGAATGCGCTGGCGAATGAGCGCGTCGGTAGCCTGGTCGGGGGATAGGCCAGCCGGGGGTGGCCCAGCAGGTACTAACTGAACCTTGGCTGGAACCGCTCGATCAAAGCCTTGACCGTCTTTATCGAGGGCATAGATGCAGACTTGATGCCCCAATTCTGTAAGCGCCGTCGCTAGCTCTAGGGTATGCACAACACTGCCCCTTAGCTTGGTGGAGTAGGTGAGCAGCGCAATCTTGAGGGGTTGAGGCATATTAGACCTAATGGACCTTGCTACCAAATCCGGTGAGGGCGTCAATGGCAAAGTCCCAAAAGCAAAGAGAGGCCGCACCGAGTTTCAGGGTGAGCGTCTGTCCTTCAGTAATTTTGCCCACGGGTTCACACACCAATCCTTGGTTGTGGAACTGGGGTTGTATTTGCTCTACGGCTTCGGGGCGCACGCTGAGCAGGTAGCCGTAGCTGGGAAAGCTGAGCAGCCACGGCAGCAGGTCTACTTGAGGGGGTGGGGCGATCGCCCCTAAATCGAGCACGGCTCCACAGCCAGAGGTCTCCAGCAGCATGAGGGTGGTGCCGACGATGCCGCCCATGCTGATGTCTTTGCCGGTGTCGCAGAGACCCGCTTCGGCCAGGGTAGGCAGCAAGCCTAGGTTGGCTTGCAGGCGATCGCGATCGCAATCTGTCGCCGCATTCCAAAACGGGTACTGAGGATGCATGTGCCCCTGCCTGTCGGTGACGTGCAGCAGCACATCCCCGGGCTGGGCGCTGAAGCTGGTGAGCAGGTGCTTGGCTCGGCCCAGGATGGCGACCGATAGAGCGGCGTAGGGGCTGTGGCAGCTGGTGTGGCCTCCCACAATGGGCACGTTGAAGGCTTGGGAGGCGGCGAGCATGCCTTGCCAAAGAGGATCCACTGATGCTGAGGACTGGCTCCAGATAGTATCGACTACGGCGATGGGGCGACCGCCCATGGCGTAGATGTCGCTGACGTTGACCATGACGGCGCACCAACCAGCAAACCAGGGGTCGGTTTCGACTAGGGTGGGCCACATGCCTTCTGCCGCTAACAGCAGGTAGCCATCGCCGTCGGGAATGGCGGCGCAGTCGTCCCCCAGCAAAATGGGTTTCTGGGTGGTGGAACGCACGTGGGCACCGAGGCGATCCGCTGCTGTTTGAATGTCTTGCTTGTGGAGAATGCCGAGCGATCGCCGCAGTTCGGAGGCCAGTTCCCATAGCTTTAGCTCGTCGGTCATAGTGCTTGGGGGATGCTTGGAGTAGGGGCTACCTGGTGGGGCATAGGTTGTACTGCTGACGGAGGTAGGTGGTGAGAAAGCCAGATCTGCTGCTGGGGCCATTTCGCTGGCCCCAGACCCCCATCGAGAAGAGCGTTCCGCCGCCCTTCACCCCACGGAAAGGATTGGCTGATCATCGGTTTAAACCTATGTTCTGCAAATTAGCTGGTGGCCAGCTTTAACCCCTAAAGCTTCAACCATTCTTAGTCTGTACGCATCCATCCACCCATCCATCTACCGTTCACGACACCTGCTGCACCGACCAAGATAGAACAGGCCTCCCCTCGTCGCCGGGGGGATAGTGGGCTAGGTCGGCTTCCATCAGGTGGTGGTTGCGATCGCACAGCACCATCTCCTCTAGCGAGTCCCAGTGGAGGCGCTGGAAGAAGCGGACGTTTTGCTCTTGCACGGTGGCGAGGAAGCGATCGCAGCCCCAGGTGTTGGCCGTGGTCACTGCTTTGTGAATCAATCCTTTGCCGATGCGCCCTACCCGGCGATAGTTGGGGTGAACCCCCAAGCGCCCGCCGTACCAAAGCCGGGGGGATTTTTCGTAGATGCGCACCACGCCCACCACGCGATTCCCTTCCGATGCCTCATGGTCGATAGCGACGATGGGGTAGGATACGCCGTCCAGGTCGTCGGCGTCGTCGTGGTCGAACAAACCCTGTTCTTCGCAGAAAATGGCTTGACGCAGAGCTAAGTACCCAGCGATGTCCTGGGAAGTTTTGGCCAGTTCAAAGCTATAGCGATGGAGTGCCATGGTCGTTGTAGGTTTTGTGAATGCTTAATCACTGGTCAGCCAATCCTCTCCTGGGAGGGGATTGGGTGGGTCATCCCTCAAAGGTAGACAGTGCTGAGCAGGCACCGCACTTGGCGCAGCCCGCCTTCACATCCGCCGAGGCCATGCCCGACTGCTTTAGCAGGGCACCTACCCGCTGGTAGAGGGTGAACATAAACTCACTGCTGGGGGCAGGATGATGGGCCAACGGTGTCTCGCCGATGGGTACGAAGGGCACCACGAAGGGATACACACCCAGGGCAATCAGGCGATCGCTCGCCTCCACCAGCGTCTCTAAACTGTCGCCTAGGCCTGCCAGCAGGTAGGTGCTCACCTGGCCCCAGCCAAACACTTTCACCGCCGCCTCAAAGGCTTGGTAGTAAACTGTCAGCGGCACTTCCGCCTTGCCCGGCATAATTCTGGCTCGCACCTCAGGATCCACTGCTTCCAGGTGCATGCCCAGGCTGTCAATGCCCGCCGCTTTCATGCGGCTAAACCAGACAAAGTCGTCGGGGGGTTCGCACTGGGCCTGGATGGGCAGGTTCACCCGCTGGCGAATGGCGGTGGCGCATTCGGTCAGGTAGGCCGCGCCGCGATCGCTGGTATTCGGCGTTCCTGTGGTCATGATCATGTGAGTTACGCCATCGAGCCGCACAGCGGCTTCGGCTACCTCAGCAAGTTGCTGGGGAGTTTTGCGGGCGATCGTGCGCCCGGCATCAAGGGATTTTTCGATGGCGCAGAACTGGCAGGCGGTGGCCGGGTCGCGGTAGCGCATACAGGTTTGCTGCACCGTGGTTGCCAGCACATCCCGCCCGTGGAGCAGGGCAATCTGCCAGTAGGGAATGCCGTCGGCGGTGGTCAGGCTGTAGAACTGAGGCGCATTGGGCACATCAATGGGGGTAATGACTTCCCCCGAGGCTTCTAAATGCAGGGGGCTAGCCGTCGTCGCTCTGACGGTGTAGGGCGAGTGAGCCGCGCTGTCGGTATAGACCGGCACCATGACGGTAGTGCCATCAATTGTGATAGCGCGGTGGTCAGAGGGGCCAGCACCGCCCTTGCGACCCGCCGCTCCGGGGGTCGATTCCACCAGCCGCAGCCCGTGGGACTGTAACTCTGTAATCAGCCGTTGTTTGTTCATGGCCTGCCGTTCAATACCCAATAAAAACCTGCGTCAATCGTGGCCACCAAAAAATAGTGACTCATTGCCCTCTTTAGCTGTAAGAAGGTAGCTGTAAAAAGGCAGACCTAGCCTAGGTCTGCGGCAGACCCAGACTGCTGGGGGGAAGCCCCGCTGCCGCATACATCTTCCAGAACGGGGGCGGCCTGCGCTGCCCCGTTCATGCCGCTGGATACCGGTGCTGCCGAGGTGGTCGCATCTACTACCGACCAGGGTTCGGCGTTTACCTGCAGGCGCAGCAGGTCGGGGCGGGCGTAGTGGCCCACCGAGTCCATCATGCGCTTGCGCTTGGTAATCAGGGAGAAGTCGAGATCGGCGATCGCCAGCCCCTCCCCTTCGCTAATCGGCTCGCTCAGAGGCACCCCCTCAGGGCTAATAATGGCGGTGTAGCACCCCCCCGACAGCACCCGCTGCATCACCTCATCGCCGGTAATCTGCTGCTTTTGCTCCGGGGTGAGCCAGCCCGTGGCATTCACCACAAAGCAGCCCGACTCCAGAGCATGGTGACGCATGGTGACCTCCATCTGGTCACCAAAAATCTGCCCCACCATCGATCCCGGAAACTGCCCGCAGTGAATCTGCTCATGCTGGGTCATCAGCGCGTAACGAGCCAGGGGGTTGTAGTGCTCCCAGCAGGCCAGGGCACCCACGCGCCCTACGGCCGTGTCCACCACCCGCAGACCGGCCCCATCGCCCTGACCCCACACCATGCGCTCGTGGTAGGTGGGGGTAATCTTGCGCCGCTTCAGCACTAGGGTGCCGTCAGCGTCAAAAATCAGCTGGGTGTTGTAAAGAGAGCCGGCCTCCCGCTCGTTCACCCCCAGCACCACCACCATGCCGTAAGAGCGCGCCGCTCGGCCCACCGCATCGGTCACCGGCCCCGGCACCACCACCGCCTCTTCGTACAGCCGCATGTGCTCTTTACCCATTAGCGCCGGGGGCTGCACAAACGAGAAGTAGGGGTAGTAGGGGATAAAGGTCTCTGGAAAGACGATTAGCTTCACCCCAGCCTGGGCTGCCTGGGCGATGGTCTCCAGCACCTTTTCGGTGGTGCCATCGCAGCTAAACAGCACGGGGCTGATCTGCGCGGCGGCGGCTCGAATGGTTTTGGTGTAATCCATGGAAATGGGAGGAGGGAGGAGGGAGAAAGGTGGGCAGTGCCCACCCTACGAAGGCAACGGATGCTTACATGGTCCAGGTGTCGAGAATAAAGGCGCCTTCTTTGCGGTGCATCAGCACCAGATCGAGCACGTCGAGGGGGTTGATAGGGCGAATGCCGGGGATGAGGGAAGGCTCGCCGTGGCCGTAGAGGGCCTGGAGGGCAAAGCGGCAGGCATAGACCTTGCCGCCTAGCTCCATCACCTTGACGATTTGGTTGTTCATGGCCAGATGACCGGGAAAGGCTTCGTCGTTGAGCTTGGGGAAGCCCCGCTGCACCCCAAGGGTCACCCCAGGGCCATAGAGCAATACCGAGGTCTCGAAGCCCTTGCGGATCAGGCGGGTGGCCTGGAGCAGGTTCACCAAGCCGATGGACCCTTCAAAGGCCACCGTGTGGAAGGTGATAAGAGCCTTTTCGCCGGGTTCGGCCTGCACATCGGGAAATACTTTCTCTTCGTAATCAACCAGAAAATCCCCAGCCTGGTGGGCTGGCAAAGTTACTTCGGGCATAAGTTTCAAATCCTTGCAAAGTTGCTGGCAGCGCGGGACGTCTGGCTGCATGTGTCAGCACCTTACGGGCGATCCCAGTGGGTTCCCGTATCAGCAACTACAAACCTTTGAGGTCTGCCCTAATCAACAGGGGTGGGGGCAGAACGGCGGCGATCTATCACTTTTGATAGAGACTACCCCTGTCGAAAGTGATAGGGGTAATGCCCAAATTTGCCTTAATCGGGGCGATAGGAATGCAGTGGAGGCGCGATCGCCTCCTCCCCCCCTCCCACTAACGCTAGACCAAGGCTTTCGGTAGCCGGAGTTACAAGCATCCCCGGAGCAAGGGCTTAGGGTACGAAGAAGCTCGGCTCATCCCCACCCCGTTTTCAGGACAGAGGTTATGACGATGCACTACGGCGTAATTGTGATCGGCGGCGGCCAGGCGGGGCTGTCGATTAGCTACTGCCTCAGTCGCCTGGGCCTGGACCACATCATTTTTGAACAGCACCAGGTCGCCCACTCCTGGCGCACCAAACGGTGGGATTCGTTTTGTCTGGTCACCCCCAACTGGCAGTGCCAGCTGCCGGGCTTTCCCTACCCCGGCGACGACCCCGAGGGCTTCATGGGCCGCGATGCCATTGTGGAGTACATCGAGCGTTACGCCAGCCACTTTGACCTGCCGCTCAAGACCGGAGTCAGGGTAGAACGGGTGCGCCAGCCCGAGGGCGGTGGCTTTGAGGTGGTGACCAACCAGGGCATCTTTACGGCCAATCAGGTGGTGGTGGCCACTGGTGGCTATCACACTCCCAAGATTCCTCGTTTGGCAGAGCGGCTGACCCCTGATATTGTGCAACTGCACTCCGCAGAATACCGCAACCCCGAGTCGTTGCCCCAGGGAGCCGTACTGGTGGTGGGCACCGGGCAGTCGGGCTGTCAGATTGCCGAAGATCTGCACCTAGCAGGCCGGAAGGTGCATTTGTGCGTGGGGGGTGCGCCGCGATCGCCCCGCCGCTACCGAGGCAAAGATGTAGTGGAATGGCTCGACCAAATGGGCTACTACGACCTGGCGATCGACGACCACCCCCAAAAAGACACCGTGCGCCACAAAACTAACCATTACGTCACCGGGCGCGGCGGCGGCCGTGAAATTGATCTGCGCCACTTTGCCCTCCAGGGCATGGGGCTGCACGGACGGCTAACGGATATTCAGAGCACCCAGCTCACCTTCAGCGACGACCTAAAGGAAAACCTGGATAAAGCCGACGCCGTCGCCGAAAGCATCAAGCGCACCATCGACACCTACATCGAGAAGAACGGCATTGATGCCCCTACGGAGCCGCCCTATCGGCCGGTGTGGGAGCCAGAGATCGTTGATACCGGCATCGACTATCGAGAGGCCAACATCACCTCGGTAATCTGGTGCATCGGCTACGGTCTCGACTTTAGCTGGGTTGAGCTGCCGGTGTTTGACGGGCGGGGCTACCCCGGCCACCGGCGGGGAGTCACTACCGTACTGGGGCTGTATTTCCTTGGCTTGCCCTGGCTCTACACCTGGGGTTCTGCCCGCTTCTCGGGTATCGCCCGCGACGCCGAGTATCTGGCCGAGCAAGTTGCCAGCCGAGCCGGGGGCGGCTATCCCCGTGCCCTGCAAACCGTCAATGAAGTGGCCATGGGGTCGTAACCTAAACGGTTATTATGCCTACGAAAATGGCCCTTGTTTCAGCATCGATCTGACACTCAATTCTAAGGCTGGCAGATGCTGCTCTATAACCGCTGAGACGGTTGAGGGGTCTATATCGCCTAGATAGTTGTGAACCAAGATATTGCGAAATCCCCTGATTTCGCGCCAGGGAATATCTGGATAAGATGCTTTGAGTTCGTCGGGTAGCTGTTGAGTCGCCTCTGAAAGGGTTTGCAGGTTGCGGAGCGCAGCATCGTAAAGAATAAAATCTTCGCTTAAATCGCCTCGGGTCTGAATCTGACGAATTTTGGCGATCGCATCCGTATGTGCAGAGCATAGGGCCGCCAAGACTTACTCATAGGTCTAGGGCTTCTGACAAGACAGCATCACGTATATGGCGATTGAGTTCGTGCTCAGGCACCACATCTACGGGGCGACGCAGGAGCTGAGAGAGGCGATCGCCTAACGGCAATCGCTGGGCGAATAAATCGTAGCCTGGGGGAAAATCAACCAAAAAGTCTACATCGCTATCGGACTGCTCTTCACCCCGAGCAACAGACCCAAAGACTCGAATACGCCGCGCCCCGTACTGCCGGCTTAAAGCTAGAATGTCATCGCGCTGGGCCCGTAGGGTATCGATCAGCATAGGAGATAGGCGCTAAAACGTTTTAAATCGGCCTGAACCTGTTAAATGTCCTTAAGCCTAATTTTAATCAGGACTGCCCCAGTTCCTTAGACCGTAGGTAGGCCGCCCGCACCGCCGCCATCAGCGCCGATCGCAGCCCCCCCGCCTCCAGGGCCGCAATGCCCGCGATCGTGGTGCCGCCGGGGCTGGTCACACGATCCTTCAGCACGGCAGGGTGCAGGTCGCCCTGGTGCAGAAGCTCGCCGGTGCCGCGTACGGTTGCGATCGCCAGTTCCAGCGCCGTTGCCCGGGGCAGCCCCACCGCCACGCCGCCGTCGGCCAGCGCCTCTACCACCAGGGCTAGATAGCCCGGCCCCGAGCCAGACAGCGCCGTCACCGCATCCATTTGCGACTCGGGCACCTCTACCACTGTGCCCACGCTGGCAAAAATCTGGCGCGCCTGCTCTCGCTGGGCATCGCTTACGGTGTCACCCGCCGCCAGGGCCGTCACCCCGGCCCCCACCGTAGCCGGGGTGTTGGGCATGGCCCGCACCACCGCCCAGGCAGGAAATTCTTTCTCTAACCGAGCCAGATCAACCCCAGCCAAAATAGACAGCAATAACGGCTTACTCTCGTGGACAGGGGGCTTTAAACTCCCCGCCACGGCCGTTAGCATCTGGGGCTTAATGGCCAATAGGACTGTTTCAGCGGCATCGGTTACCGCCTGATTGTCGTCGGTGGTCTGCACGCCGTAGGTGTGGTGCAGTACCTCTCGCCGCGCCGCCTGGGGGTCGCTTACCAGCACCGCCCCAGGAGCAAAAATTCCTTGATCGATAAGGCGGGCGATGAGAGCTTCTCCCATCATCCCGCCGCCAATAACCCCAAAGCTTGCCTCAGGCATACGCTCACCTACGACCTACAGCAATCGCCAGATCAATTAGGACATGGGCGGAAAAGACTTCTAAGCGGTTGCGCGCTCCCTAGCCGCCCCATTTCAGCGTCCCGCTGATCGAATATGCCCTAAGCGATCGAGCCAGTGCAAAACTTACTCATGCCGCCAGTGATGACCATACCCTAAGGTAGCCCCCAGAGCTAGTCTGGGGGCAGTGATAGTCAGAGTCTAGAGTGTTTGGATAACAACGCTCAGGTCTAGGCCATGCGAACCATCGGCTCGGCACCCCAGGTGGGAGCAGGAGGCATTTGGCCAGGCATGGGCATGCCCTGGGGCTGACCCATGAAGACTTCCTCTTCGTACTCGGTGGGGGTGCTGACCTGCACGCAGTTGGGCGTAAACAGGAAGATGCTTTCGCCGATGCGCTCTTGGTGGCCGTCAATAGCGTAGGTGCCGCCCGCAACAAAGTCAACGGCGCGCTGAGCCTGATCAGGATCCATAATGGTGAGGTTTAGCACCACCGACTTGCGCTCCCGCAGGGCCTGAATGGCCTGGGGCATTTCCTCAAAGGAGCGGGGTTCCATTACAACCACTTCGGAGGTGCCATTCATGGCACCAGGCATACCAATTACATTGTTGGCCATTGGGGTCATTCCTGCATCAGTGGGCATCATACGTTCGCGACGGGGGCGGCTCCGCCGAACTTCCTCGGGCTGGGGCTGCACAATAGGCTGGGTGTTCTCTTCCTGGTAGAGGTTTTGATATTCCTCACCATCCATTTCTTCGTATTCGTAGTCGTAATCTGCTGGGTCGTTGAGGCCAACGAAGTCCCGCAGCTTAGAAAACATGTTGCTCACAACTTACACTCCACGATGACTATCACTCAGGTAGGGACACCCCTTGGCTGTTGACCGCTGGGGGGCGTCATGCTCCAGTTATCCGAGGGCCATGATAGCGCCAAATTTCCATTTGCAACGGCTGTTGTGAAAATTAATCGGGCTACCCTGGGGTTAAGGGTTGGTCAGGCCCTCGAGAAGGGCTTTTTGACCGCCTAAACCTGAATTAAAAACCCAGTGGTCAAACGTCACCGAAATGAATCGCTTCTCGCTGAGCTAAGGCAGGCCTAGGTTTCTGTGTTAATACCCTGCACACAGAATATTGAGTCCACAGTATACACGAAATCCCCAAAAGGAATAGTCAATTCACAATTAGTTAAAAGTTTTTTCAGATTACTTCGGGTTATTTTTTGAACTGACCCCTAGGATAGATATTCTCTTCGCTGCAATGCGATAGCCCAAGAACGTTAGCCATTGAGTCAAGCCCTTGCGCTACCGGTCGCTGCGGCCCTGGTTTGAGTTGGCAACCGGGGCAAAAAATAGCTGCTACGCCTTACCCCAACTCGGGAGATGGGGGCCGAGCACCCAACAGAACTGTACCCAAACGCACCATAGTGGCCCCACAGGCGATCGCCGCTGGATAATCCCCCGACATACCCATGGAGAGCTGGTCGATGCGCAGGCGGTTAAAGCCCCCCTGGTTGATGGTGTCTGCCAGCGCCTTTGCCCCGTCAAACACCGCCTGCACCATATCAGGACTGGCCCCCTGGGGCGGAATCGTCATTAGGCCGCGAATTTTGAGGTGCTCTAGTCGATCAAACTGGGGCAGCAGGGACAGTAGCTCAGCGGCATCTATGCCGGACTTGGGGGGGTCGGGCACCAGCTTGACCTGCAAGCAGCACTGGGGAGCTTTCCCCAGCTCTTGGGCCGCTTGGTCGAGCCGCTGGGCCAGCTTTAGGCTGTCGACAGAGTGCACCCAGTGGAAGTGCTCGACGGCTTTGCGGGCTTTGTTGGTTTGCAGGTGACCAATCAGATGCCAGGTGATGTCGGACAGGTCGGTGAGGTCGGCTTGTTTGGCGATCGCCTCCTGCACCCGACTTTCGCCAAAATGGCGTATGCCCTGGCTGTAGGCGGCTCGAATAGTCTCCACCGGCAAAAACTTCGTCACCGCGATCAGCGTAACGGTGGCGGGGATAGCTTGGCGAATGCGCTCAAAGTGATCAGGCAGGGCACCGGGGGCAGCGGTCATTGAAAGGTCTGCTTGTAGGTGTGCTGGAGGCGATCGTAGTCGGCCTGCTGCCCAGCCCGCCGCAGCGTGCGCAGGCGGCTTTCGAGCATGAGGCGGGCATTGCTGCGGCCGAGGGGCTGAAACACTAGCCCCTCAGT
Source organism: Nodosilinea sp. (assembly GCA_035644955.1). GTDB lineage: Bacteria > Cyanobacteriota > Cyanobacteriia > Phormidesmidales > Phormidesmidaceae > Nodosilinea. Next base: position 11,983 of record DASQNN010000158.1, read on the forward strand.
GGGCGAGTGGGTGACCACAAAAAACAGCCGCTGGGCGTATAGCGTGGCAAACAGCTCTTGAGCGTCGTCTACTGTGCATACTCTGAAGAGCAAGCCAAAATTTGGATGGTTTAGATAGGTTTCTGCGCTCATTCAAGTGTGGGAGGAGCTCTTTCTTAGGACAGGATGACGGTCATGTCTGTTCAATTCGCCACATGCATTCTAGAACCTGGTGTGCGGTATGCATGCATTCTCAAGCGAATAGGCGATTAATTACAGGTAATGGCTGAGCTACCCTAAGCCCAGCGCCAGCAGTTGAGCCCTGGCTTTTTGCAGCGATTCTTGCCACTCTCGCTGGGGATCGCTGTCGGCCACAATACCTGCTCCTACCTGTCCCCAAACGGTAGAGGCTACCGATAAGTCTTTAGTATGCCCAACTAGCAGGGTACGAATCAAAATATTTAGGTCCAAATGTCCGCGCCGGTCTAGATAACCGCAGGAGCCATAGAATAAGCTGCGCCGTACCGGTTCCAGGTTTTCGATGATTTCCATGCAGCGCACCTTGGGGCAGCCGGTAATGGTGCCGCCAGGGAATACGGCGCGGATCAGGTCGATGGGGGTGGGTTGGCGCAGCCTCCCAGCACGGGAATCGTGCCCCAGCTTCCCCACCACATTGCTGACCAAGTGCATGACGTGGCTGTAGTATTCCACCGTCAGTAGCTCATCGACCTGCACCGTACCCCACTGGCAAACCCGCCCCAGGTCGTTGCGCTCTAGATCGACCAGCATGATGTGCTCGGCCCGCTCTTTGGGACTGTTTAGCAGGGTTTGGGCCAGCTCTGCATCCTCGGCGGGCGTTGATCCCCGTGGGCGAGTGCCGGCAATGGGGCGGGTTTGGGCGGTGCCGTCCTGCAGTTTCACCAGCCGCTCGGGCGAACAGCTGATCACATCGCCCCAGGGGGTGCGCCAGTAGCAGGCAAAGGGAGAGGGGTTAATGCGCTGCAGCTTGCGGTACAGTGCCCAGCTGTGGGCCGTTGTGACTGTCGAGAACCGCAGCGAAAGGTTGACCTGAAACACATCCCCCGCCTGGATATGCTGCTTGGCTTGCAGGACGGCTTGCTGGTACTCTGCCGCCGCCATGCCCAAGGTCACAGAGCGGGGATCGCCCGTTGCTAGGGCGATTGAGGGCTCGTCTACCGGCGGCCGACTGAGCTGTTTTTCCAAGCGATCGAGCGAGTCTGAGGAAGGCGCGAACAGCCACAGTCGCTGAGCCTGGTGGTCGAGGACGGCGAAGGTGGCGGGCTCGTACCAAAGGGCCACCGGGAAGGGCAGGAGATCACTATTTAATACAGGCAGGCGCTCGATCTCCCAGGCCAGGTCGTAGCCCAGCCAGCCCAGCCAGCCGCCGGTAAAGGGAAGCGTCTGCTGGGCGGTCTCGGCTTCGTCACCTAAAAGCTGTAGCTGCTCTCCCTCGGTTACACGTTCGGCCAGCATGGGCAGAATGCGGCCCACGGTTGGAGTCCACACCTGTGGACGCGCTTCGAGGTGGCGAGGTGGCCCGGCACAGATGGAGTAGCGGCTATGAACGGCATGGGGCTGAGCGGCAGTGGGGAGCGGGAAAGGGCTCTCTAACAGGGCTACCAGGCTGGCAGGGGTAGGAGGCTGCCGCAGCAGGTCGCCGAAGAGGCAGTGGAAAATGTCGCTGCCTCTACGGTGCCCCAGGGGCTGCGATCGCACCCACCACTGCCGCTGGGTCAAATCTCGCCTCCCCAGACCCAGCGCGCCCACCAAAACACCGCCACCAGCCCGAGGGCAAACCAATCCCAGGCCCGCAGCACGAGCTGATACCAGCGCACCCGGTGCTCGTTGGGGCTAGTAAAGCCGCGCACTTCCATCGCCGCTGAGATTTGCTCGGCCCGCAGCAGCAGGTTTTGCAGCAGCCGTTCGACCACCGCCAGCCACACCTGGGCCGAGCCGCGAAAGCCTAACTTCTTCCAGTTAATAGCGCGGGTCTGTACCGATCGCACCAGGTTTTGCACCTCCTCCAGCACCAGGGGAATAAACCGCAGCGAGAGGGTCACCGTTAGGGCAATTTCGGTTACCGGCACGCGCAGCCATCGCAGCGGGGCCATCAGCGTCTCCAGAGCCAGGGTAATTTCTTCGGGAGCGGTGGTGAGCAGGTAGAGGTTGGTGCCGTAGATGAGGGTGAACAGCAGCGTGCCAATGCGAATGCCCAGATCGAGCGATCGCCGAGTCACGGTGATAGGCCCCCAATCGAACACCTCGTAGCGGTACGACGTCGGCTGGGGCAGTTCCGGCAGCACCTCCGGCGGATTTTCTAGGGTGACCATATCGGCTGGCGTAGGAAACCGGGGCGTTTGCGACACCTGCAGCCCGTCGGGCATAACAAACGTTAGCCCCATCACAATAGCGCTGAGCAACACCAGCCAGCCCATCTGCTGCCGCCACACCCGGGGAGGAATGCGCGCCAGCAGAGTCAGCAGCACCAGCAGGGCCACCAGCCCAAACCGCCAGTAGGCATTGGCCAAAATGGGGGAGATCAAAATGCTCATCAGCCAGGCCATTTTTACCCTGGGATCAAGCCGATGCAGCCAGGTAAC
>DASQNN010000159.1:0-3138 GCA_035644955.1 Nodosilinea sp.
TTGGCCTTGAGCTAGCCCTGCCGAGGGTGCTCTCTGACGCGTCTTTGGCCTACTTTCTGGGGTTGAGCCCCGAATCGTCCATCGAAAAGTGTGGTTTTGATAGCGCTGGTCAAAACGCTCTCTAAAACGCTTTGCTGAGCCTTTGTTTAGCATTGAAGGTGACGCCCCGACATCCCCGGCCTGATTGAAGGTAATCCCGCAAGAGAGGGAGGTCGCCGTCTTCATGCTGTCCTGAATAACGTCAGGTGCTTAAAGCTGAGGATTTGGGCCAATACCCCATTCGTGCCGGAGAAAGTGCTTGTACATGGTTTCTCGCATCATCATCTGTTCGTACAGCTTGACTAGAAACTGCTGGGCTTGTTCGCGGCTCATTTTGTCAACCTGAGACTCAAAGGACCGCAGACTAAACTGCTGTTCCAAAGAAAGTTGCATCGGTTCGTTCATGGATTTACTCCTGAGAGAGAGAACAACACCCGAGTAGCGATCGCAACTCCAGACTTAAAACGTCTAGGTTACTAGGCCCAATGCCCTCAACCTGCCCTCCACGGTGGAAAACCAAGCTGACTGCATCTGGCCTCTCTACTGGAATGGGTTTAACCACAGTGCCAACAGCGGTCAGTGCGCGGATGGTTTACAAATTATAACAACCATTTGACAAAGATCCAGTTGTTGGCCTTATCTGCGAATATAACAAGTCATCCCCAAGCCGACATCTACCGGTTGGGAATTTACAATTTTTAACAATGATGCATAAGTAAAAATGCTCAGGGCAAACTTCTTGCCATATTTCAAGCTCAAGCTAGGTTAACAAGGGGTAAAAGCCCAATTTCTCAGCCCTGCTGCGTTACCCTAGAAATTTAGGCCCCTGGCTAGGGAGATCGATTACCTTATCCCGAAAGCAAAATGCCTATAACCGAAGGCTGAACTTATACCGCTTAAATACCTGTCTTGGGGATCGTAAAAATTTAGCGATCTAGCCACCACCAGAACCGTTGAGACATGGCCTGTACCCCTGAAGCGATCGCTACAGGCCATGGCGCTGCCCCCGTTTTTGCTAGGGACAGTGGCCATTGTCCTAAGCGCAATGGCCACGGCTATATTTAAGCGTCATTTAAGCGTCGGCACCATTTGGCGACGGCGACAGGTTGACGACGACGACGGTAATGTTGTCGCGACCGCCCCGCTGTTTGGCCGAGTTGACCAGGGCGGTAGCGGCGGCTTCACAGGCGCGAATCGACTTTAGGTGAGAGGCAATCAGATGGTCTGACAGTTCTTCGGTCAGGCCATCGCTGCAGAGTAGCAGGCGATCGCCACCCTGGACCTCAATCGGCTGAATGTCTATCTCGCTGAGGTCGTCGCGCCCCAGACACTGAGAGAGCACGTGGCGCCAGGGATGGCTACGCGACTGGACCGGGGAGACCTCGCCGGACCGAATGGCCTTGGCAATCCAGGTATGGTCTTCGGTGAGCTGCTCCAGCTGGTGACCCCGCAGGCGGTAGAGACGGGAATCGCCCACGTGGGCGCACCAGGGTTGGGGGTCACTGTCGCGAAAGGTGACGGCCACCACGGTGGTGCCCATGTCGCCACGATCGGGGTGGTGCCGCTGGTCGTCGAGAATGGCGCTGTTGGCCTGCTTTAGGGCCTGCTCTAGCAGCAGCGCCGTGGCGGTTTCGCTGTACCAATGCTGGTTTAGCCAGGTTTTAATGGCAGCGGTGGCCAGGCGGCTAGCTTCCTGCCCGCCGGCGTGACCCCCCATGCCGTCGGCCACAACAAAAAAGCGCCCCTCGGGGTCAATGTAGTAATCATCCTGGTTGCTACTGCGCAGCAGACCGGGGTCGGACAGTCCTGAAAAAACGCGGTCCACCATAGCAAGCTCGGACTAAACCATTAGGGCATACGATCGGCCCGGTTAACCTTGAGCACCGATTGCAAAAATGCAATGCCGGTGCCCACCGCCAGCACGCCGGGTACTACGGCCAGCCAGACAAACTCCGACAGCAGTAGCACGGTGGCCGAGAGGGTAAACGCTCCCACCAAAATAGCGTAGTTGTTGGCCATGGTCACGCCGCTAATGCGCCGCAGGGCGCGATCGGTCTCGATGGAGCGTACCCGCACGCGAATGTCGCCGCGCTCTAGCTTGTCGAGGGTGTCCTCAATGCGCCGGGGTAGGCCCAAAGCAGAGGTACTTACCTGGGCGGCCTGACGGCTCAGTTCTCCCAGCAGACTGTTAGCCCCATCGGTCGGATTGCCATTGGACATAAGCTGTGCAGCAAACGGCCTAGCCGCTTCCATAAAGTTGAACTCAGGGTCGAGCCCTTTACCTACCCCTTCGAGGGTAGAGAACGCTCGCATCACAAAGGTAAACGTAGCCGGAAATCGAAAGGGTTGGTCGTAGGCTACAGCATACAGGTCATCGCTGATAGCGTTGATGGACTGCTCCTCAAAGGGCTTGTCCATGAAGTTATCCAAAATATACTGGATAGAGCGACGCACTGGGCTCATGTCCTCCACCTCGGTGAGCGCCCCTAGCTCAACCAGGGAATTCATCACCTGCTCGGCGTTGCGCTGGGCCACCCCCATAAAGGTACTCATCAACCGCTGACGGGTCAGGGGCTGTACCTGACCCATCATGCCAAAGTCGTAGAAAATCAACGACCCATCAAGGCTCACGGCAATGTTGCCGGGGTGGGGGTCAGCGTGGAAAAAGCCGTTGGTGAGCAGCTGATGCAGGTAGGCCTGGGCACCCAGCCGGGCCAGCCGACTGCGATCGAGCCCAGCGGCTTCCAGAGCATCGTAGTGGCTAATTTTAATACCCGGCATGTACTCCAGGGTGACCACCCGAGAAGAGGTCAGCCGCCAGTACACCCGAGGTACGTTAACCCAGTCTTCGCCCCGAAAATTGCGGCGAAAGGTGTCGGCATTGCGGCCTTCATTGAGATAGTCAATTTCTTCCCAGAGGATGCGACAGCACTCCTCGTAGATGCCGATCCAGTCGCGACCTTTGCCCCAGCTGGGGTGGTTCTGAAAGTAGCGGGCAATGCCCTTGAGAATCGACAGGTCAATGGTAAAGAGCGATCGCAGCCCCGGGCGCTGCACCTTCACCACCACCTCGTCACCGCTGTGCAGCTGAGCTCTGTG
>DASQNN010000160.1:0-8352 GCA_035644955.1 Nodosilinea sp.
AACTGTGCCAATATCATTTCTAATATCATCCCAATTAATCACTCCTTGCCTTTGAAGCTGTTCGTAGTCTTCCTTCCAGAGGCTATACAAATGGCTACTTTCAACTATCTTTATCAGTGCTTCTGCTACTTTTTGTCTGTCAGCATCAACATTATAGTTAACATCATAAATAAACAAATGGACAATCAATGCTAAAGCAGCATGCCTAATTTCAAATTCTTCTCCTTCATCTTCTACTACTTGAATCAGCCGCGAAATCACGGATTCATCAACTGTGGAGAGTCTGTAGTGCGGTGAGAATAAATAATGCTCAAAGATGATGCGAAAAGCTTCATGTCTTGTTTCTATATTGATATCTTTATTTTCAATAATAGGTAATAAATAATTGAAGAAATTAGGAAAGGAAATATGATGATTGCCTGACTCCACAAAGGAATCGGTAGGGAAACTGCTGGTAACTTCAATCGCTCTCAAGATAATCTCAGGATCTGCGTTTGTTTCTAATAGTATTTTATCAAAGGCTTCTAATAATTCAGAACCGGACTGGTAGCCAAGTGCAATATAATGCCATCGTTGACTTTCCGCATTCCAGTTCAGCAGAGGCAAAATATTGTCTATCCCATCTAGTGCTTCAGCTGCGATCTCCTTCACTTCCTCGCTGGGTTCTGGATAGTATCTAGTAGTCTCGATAACCTCTGGTTCGTAAAAACTGACGGTTACGCCTAAAGCTTTTAATGCCTGTTCATGGAGCGGGTTTATTTGACCAAGGGCATAGGCCGCCATACCACGCACATCACTACCTTGGTGAAAGTATTCCCATTCACTTAAGCGCAATAATTCTGCTAATTTAGAAATTGAAGCTTCAGCGTTAGGCCCAATTTCTGCAAGGCCATGGGCAGCACCCACTTGAACGATTTCAGATTCAGATTCTAGTGCTGCGGTGAGTACTTCTACTGCGATTTCCGAATCTGGGTTAATTTCCCCAAGACCAAGAAAAGCAACCTCTTGAGTTGCTTCATTACGTAACGCTGCCAGTAAACCACCAACAGCTTCTGGGGAAGCGATTTGCGCTAAACCTATTGCCGCAGTTGTAGCCACAGAGGGTTCAGATGTCGTTAGACCTTCCAGCAGTATTGAAACGGCTGGCGAATCAGGATTTAAAGATCTTACAGCCTGATAAACGCCAGATTGAAGAGCATCATCACGACTTGAATTCAGTAACGCATTAACCGCTTCTTCAGATCCAGTTTGAGCAAGGATTCGAGCTGAAAACTGACGAACCCTCAACTCAAGGGATTCATCAGCCATGGCTTCGACCAGTCCCGGCACTGCTGAGTCACCACAAGCCCTTAATTCGGAAACAACCGGTAAGTAAAGGCGTCGCCATTGGCTAAGCATCCGTTCTAGTTCTGTTTCGGAGCAAGCTGGAGATTGCTGAGCTATTTGCCGGTCATCCACAAGTTCGGCTGGGGCTTGGGACGCCATGGTAATTATGGCAAAGAAAAACACCGTAGATAAAAATGCTTTGGACAGGAAAAATATTCTAAATAAATGAATAGCTAATCGTATGAATTTTGTCCATCTAGGTGTTAGCCCGCTTTCGATAAGCATTTGGTACCCTCTACTAGACAAAAAATGGTTTAGTGCAAGGAAATTAAAACCTCAATCTTGAGCCGAATATTTTTCAGCTTCGATTCTACTACAGTGTTCAAAAAGCTTTGCGTGGTTGGGTGCATCTCACTTTTGCAAATTTGCTTCCTTCACCCCCAACCTCTTCTCCCTAGAGAGAAGAGGTGCCGAGTCTCAAAGTCCTCTCCTTCGGGGAGAGGGATTTAGGGCGTAGCTTAGCTTCCTGTTCGCGCAGCGTTCCGCAGGAAAGGGTGGGTTACACAACTGGGATGCACCCAAGAGCGAATCTGTCTATTTCTCAGTTCTACCAGGGGAGCGATCATCGTCCGACGATTTAAAGCCTCCATCAGAGGTAGGAATTACTAACTTGCGAACTGTGCCTGTCTGCTCAGAACTTTCAGAATTTGATGACTCTCCGCCCTTTTGAGGCTCGTTGGAGATATCACGTTCGGTCTTGGTAGGGGATTCACGCTGCTGAAAGTCTGGGACGATCAGATCGCGAACCGCTTCAGAGTTTCCTAGCAATTGCTTCTCGTCAGCCATGACCTTTAGCTCCTTGTGTGGGTTATCTAACGCTTCAGTTCCACCGCGCCTAATGCCCTCAAAACCCCAATCTGAGCTGCGGTTAATCCCATAGCTCCTGTAATATTCATGCCTTCGTAGGGGCGACAGCTTCTTAATACCTTTACACAATCCCCCGTTCCGGAATTCCAGAGCCGAATCGTGCCATCTTCGCTGCAACTTGTCAGAGTTCGCTCATCATTGCCAAACGTCACCGACCACACAATCTGGCTATGGCCCTCTAATACCCGCAAGCAATCCCCAGTTGCCACATCCCACAGCTTAATCACATAGTCTTCGCCACCACTGGCCACCCAGCGCCCATCCGGGCTAAACGCCACCGCCCGAATCCGCCCCCCATGAGCCTGTTGAGACCACAGACATTGGCCCATCACATCCCAAAGCTTCAGCCTCCGATCGCCGCTGCCGCTGACTAAAAATTTACCACAAGGGCTAAACCCCAGAGCCAGTACCCAATCTTGGTGCCCCTCCAGCGTAGCGAGACACCCCCCCGTTTCAACACTCCAGAGCTTGATGGCGTGATTATCCCCCCCACTGGCCATCAACCCGCCTTGGGGGCTAGCGGCCACCGCTTTAACCCGCCCCTGGTGGCCTTGCAACGTCTGTAAACACTGCCCTGTCGCCACATCCCACAGCTTAATCGTCTTGTCATGACTGCCGCTCAACACCTGCTGCCCACTGGGGCCAAAGCACACCGATTGCACCCAATCCGTATGCCCCATCAACACCTGGCGGCAGTCCCCAGTCTGGGCATCCCAAAGGCGTACCGTACAGTCGTCGCTGCCGCTGGCGAGCCAGGTGCCGTCTGGGCTAAAGGCAACGCTAGAAATCAGATTGGTATGGCCTGACAGGGTGCGATCGCACCCTCCCGTCTCTAAGTTCCACAGCCGCACCCTCTGGTCTTCGCCCCCCGAGGCTAGCAGCGGCGCGATCGGGCTAGCTGCCACCGCCACAATCCAATCGCTGTGGGCCTTGATGGTTTTCAAGCAGTCCCCCGTGCGGGTATCCCATAGCTTGACGGTTTGATCGTCGCTGGCGCTGACCAGGGTATGCCCATCCGGGCTAAACTCCACTAGCCACACTCGGGCCGAGTGGCCCTCCAGCGTCTTCAGGCACTGGTTCGTTTGAGTACTCCACAGCCGCACGGTCTGGTCTTCCCCAGCGGTGGCCAGCAACTCCCCATCCAAGCTGTAGTCAACCGCCCAAACCTTAACGTCGTAGGCAGGCAGGGTGCCCAGACAAGCCCCGGTGTTGAGATCCCAACGGGTAACGGCGGTACTGCTCTGGCTAGCGGCTATTTCTAACCCCTTGGGGTGAAGCGCCATCCCCAGCGCCCAACGAATATCGATCGCAAAAGCGTTCAGACAATCCCCCGATCGCAAGTCCCAGAGATTAACGGTGCGATCGTCCCCGCTGCTAATTAACATCGGCTGGGTGGGATGAAACTTCAGCGATAGCACTCGGTTAGTGTGACCCGTCAACGTGCGGCTACAGTTGCCCGATTGAACATCCCAAAGCCGAATCTCGGCCTCATTGCCAGCGCTAGCGATGGTTCCCCCATCGGGGCTAAAATCCACCGTCTGTACCCAACTGCTGTGACCCGGCAACGTGCGTAAGCAGGCCCCAGAGCTTACCTCCCACAGCCGCACAGTCTGGTCATGGCTACCGCTGGCCAATGTTTGACCATCGGGGCTAAAGCACAGCGCCGTGACCCAGGCGGTATGCCCCTTAAAGCTCAGCACCTGGCGACCGTCAGCCACCTGGATCAGCAGAATGGCTTGATCGACCCCCACCGCCAGATACACCCTATCCGGGCTAAAGGTGGCAGATAGAATGCAGCCTAAAACCTGGGTGAAGACTGATTTGGTGAGGTTTGCATAGGCAAAGTTGACCTCATGCAGCGCCATGCCCTGCAAATACACCTGCCACACCGCCAGATGAGAAAAGTCGTAGCCTTTCAGGTCAATGCCCATCTGCCAAAGCAGATTGAGCAGGTTCCCGGCGGCATAGCCTGGCTTATCCCTCAGGGTCGCCTTTAGCTGAGCTAAAAGCTGGCTGAAGTGGGCCTGGGCAAAGGTGCGGCTGCCGAAGGTCTCTAGCAGCTTGGTCGCCAAGGGCTTCAGCAGCAGGCGAATTTGGGCCTCTCGAATGTAGTCTTTGGCCTGGGCATTGACCAAAAACTGATGATTGAGCAGGTCAACCTCAAGGGCGCAAATTTCTTGATAGATCTGGTCAATCACATGGTTGACCACATACTCCATCACCACCGGCTGCTGCGAAAACCGCACCTGATGATCGCTGAGGGGTAAGCTGGTGGATTTTTCAATCAAAGAGCGTCGCTCTAACGACAGCAACGCCTCCAATAGGTCTGACTGAGACGTAGGCGGCATTAGCCCCGCTTGAATCTCCTGGGGCAGTACCCACTCGCGATGCACCGCCACCCACTCCATCACCCGCTGCTCTAAGGGTGACAACCGACTAAATTGTTGATCAATCAAATTGGCGACATCGCCGAAAACGGGGGTGCCGCCGGCTAGAAACTGCTGAATGTTGGCATTAAACAGCTCCTGCACCGTCGTCGAGACAATGCGTAAGGCCAGCGGGTTCCCCCCATACTGCTCCACTAAAACCTGGGCTTCCTGCGCTGATGGGGTGAGCCCTCTCGCAGTTAAAAGCTGCTGGCCCGGTTGATAGGTCAACCCCTGCAGCCGGAGCGATCGCAGCCCACTCCCTTCTCTAGAAGATAGCCCCAAAGGCTGCTCTCGGCTGGTAAACACCAGACAGCTCTGGTGACGGCTCTCGGCAATACACCGCAGAATCTGCCCATAGGCCTCGTAGCCAGGGCGATAGGCCCCGGTGCCATCCTGTCCCTGAAGCACAGACTCAACGTTATCAAGCACGATCAGACAGCGGGTCGTTTTCAGGCACCCAATCAACTGCAACAGTTGACTGTCCCAGGTTTCTGCTAAGGGTAGGTCTTGCCGGGTGGATAGAAACCGGATCAAGTCAGCCAGCAGTGGGTCAGCGGGTGGGGAATTGCGGAGCGATCGCCACATCACAGCCTCAAACTCACCGCTCAGCTGCTCAGCCAGCTTCACAGCCAGGGTCGTTTTGCCCACGCCCCCCATACCCAGCAACCCCACCAGGCGGCAGTTATCTCTCAAAATCCAGCCCGTCAGCACCGTCAGCTCATCATCTCGCCCGTAAATCGGGGGAATTTCTGGAGCATCTCCCCAGTCCTGCCGGACTACAGATTTTTCTGAGATTTGAGATGGCGGCAGAGTTGTGGTTTGGGTGGCCTGGTGAGATTTGAGGGGGCGAAGGCGCTCCCATTCTTCGTCGAGCTTGGCTAAATTAGCCGCCACATCCTGCCGTCGATGCCACAGCTTGAGGGTAAAGTGCCAGTCCTCGGAACCCTGGGTGGCTGGGCGATTGTCATCCAAGATACCGAGAAAATCTTGCAGCCGCTTCAAGACTTCGCGAATCTGCTCAGGGGTCAGTTGACTACCCCAGTCATCCTGTGCAGTTAGACGCACTAAATGGCGAATCTTAGTTCTTACAACCAATTGGCGGTCGGTCTGCCAACTCACTTGCAGTCGCAACCCTTCAAGCCCATCCTGCTCGTGATTAGCGTAGGCCAACAGTGCAGCAAGCAAGCGTTTTGTTCGTAACTTAACCTGGGGGCCGTAGTTAGGTCTTGCCATGCGCCCTGCTGAAATCGATCAAGAAGTTTGGGGAATCCCCAAACTATTGCATAGATTCTTGCATCCCAACCACGATTCTATAAGGCTTTCAGATAGAAGAAGCACCAAGTAGCTTTGGGGTAGTTCCACTAACGATAGTGAGTTCAAGGCTTCAAAAGAGCCTTAAACATGATCAACTCATACCTTAAAATGGAGTGTCACCAATGGTTACTGATTTTCGATTATTCCAAAATCCGAATCTTGTTACTCTGGCTGCAGAAAGTCAGGTTCTTTCCCTATATCTTCGACAGGTCAAATGTGTAGATGAAACGGAGCATGAAGGCATTTGGCCCTTTGTAGGTGAAGGTATTGCCAATGATGCTATCAGGCTTCGGACACTAACAACGTCACAGCAAGGAGCTAAGGGATCACAAATCCAAGGGTTTAGTCCAGTTATGGATTTAGGGAGCAACTACCAAGACGGAACAATTATTCGTTTTAACCAAAGGCTTGTAGCATTTCCTCTTCTGTCAAATGGCTCATATCCACTTACGGTGAATGTTGCACTAACTCTTATAGAAGAGGATTGGGGTGGGCAAATGGACGAGGTTAGTGCTGCGACATTGAAAGCCATAGGCAATTTCATAAAGAGTGAAGTTTCAACGGCAACAACTACTGCCGTATCAGCAGGGGTGGGTGGTGCTATTGGCACAGCATTTGGTCCATTAGGCACAGTCGTTGGATCTGGTATAGGAGCTGCTATTGGCTTTATCGTTCAACAGCTTGGTGCTGGTCTCGACGCATTAAAGTCTGATGCGTTTTCACCTCAGGATGTTTCCATTGTTCTTGCCAATTCTAAAGCAAGATTTACTAATAGTTCTCGCTTGCCACAAGTTCTCGTTTTTGAGGGTTTTGGCGGCAAATATGAGGTTACTTGCGAATGGAGGATTGGCAGCCCTGACCGTCGAGTAGCATTGCGTACTTACAATGGTTCATATGTGATGGCTATCAATGGAGGTGGTGGACTTGTCAATGCCGTTAGTCAGCAGCCTTCACCTCTAGAATGGGAAACATTTACGCTTGAAGACATTGCAGCCGGTCAAATCTCACTAAAATCCTATGACGGTAAAATTCTTAGCATGGAAGGAATTTCACTAGCTGCAAACCGTAGGTTAGTGGGAGAGATGGAAACATTTAGTCTACGGAGAATCTCTGGTGATAAATTCGCCATTCTTGGCCCAAACAGAAAATATCTTAGCGCAATTAATGGAGGCGGTGAAAAGCTAGAATTTGTTCGAGAAGAGCGTTATGGTGTAGCAGAATGGGAGACATTTACGCTCCAGACACTATAGTCTGTACTGGGCAATCAAGAAGTAAAAGTAGGCTGACCTAGTCAAGACCAGGAGGGCAGATATGTATTTTATATATTTGCTCTCCTGATCCTTATGATTTGGAGAATTAGGGTCCCTTCTAATCACCCATCTAGGCAACAAAAAGGTCATTCTGAAATCCTGTAACGACCAATATCTGTATCTTTAGAGTCATGGCGCTGAAAGCACCGCAAGTTCAAATTTGAAGTGCATTAATCTGTAGGGTAAGCGCAAGAAAACCGTTTTGAAGTTGTGCTAGGTCGCACAGCCTGCGGCTAAGACAGCAAGCATATAATCAGGGCTCAGCGAGGCCCGCTTAGCTTTCTGCTTGAGGCTACGCTTTTTGGAGGTTTCCTGGTTCAGTACACTGATGGCTAAGCGTCGTAGAAGGGCCATATTTTCGCCACCATGCCCCCGTCGAATGCGAGATGCATCCTCGCCCCAGGTAACATCAAGCACCCAGTGCAGTTGATTCTCAATGCCCCAGTGGGTGCGAATTGCCCGAGCAATGATCGCCGCATCACACGGTAAGGAACTTAGATAGAACATCACCTCTTGGGTGGTCTTGTTCCATAAGTGCCGCACCCGTTTCACTATGGTTATCGTGTTAAGGCCCGCCCACTGCTCAACTTGGTGTAAGTCACCCATCGCAGTCACCGGTACAGCCCACACCCGACGATGCTCTCGGCGGTGATGTCCCGATTCCATCTGCTGATGATGACTGTGCTCGCAGTCCGCCCAGTCCGCCGCCTCAGCCTGCTCAAACCAAGCCTTGACCGCTGCCCACAGGGTGGGGTGATTGGCCTTGAGACAGAGCACATAGTCGGCCCCTTGGGCAATGATGTCGCGGGCAATCTCCTTTTGCGTGCCCATGGCATCGAGGGTGATGATGCAACCACTGATATCGAGCAGTTTGAGCAAGGCTGGAACCGCCGTAATTTCATTGCCTTCTAGTTCGGCAAAGTGCGCCTCCCACTGCTGTTGGACGGCCTCGGCATCAAGGGCAGACGGTAGTGGTTGCTGAGCTGGATACGGCTTAACCGTCTCTCGGGGGGAACCAAAGCTTGACCCATGGGGAACCTCGGAGA
>DASQNN010000161.1:0-12074 GCA_035644955.1 Nodosilinea sp.
AGCGTCGCGATCGATTCAACGCTCATAGGTTCTTCCCTTGCTTAAGGTCTATCGCTATCATTGCCGCTAGACCTTAAGCTCTGATGAGGCTGCCCCCTGCTCTATACCCCCACCATAGGAACAAAGCCGGGGAGTTGCTTAATGCGCTCGATCCAGACCAGCAGGTTGGGGTAGGCATCGAGGTCAACCTTGCCGTCGCGGGCCAGCACCACGTAAGGGAATACGGCTACATCGGCGATGGTGGGGCGATCGCACTCCAGCCAGGGGCGATCGCATCCGTGCCGCCTACAGCTATGGCGAAAAGCCCTGTATGCTGGCCTCGCTGATGCTGGGCTCGGCCAAAGACGACTTTCAGCCCCAGGTGAAGGCGATGCTGGAGCGGTGGATGGAAGCGATCGCCGCCGTCCTAACTCAGTCTGGCATGCTCGATTCCTTAGCCCAGGAGCGCAGTGAAGAAGCCCTCGTCGCTATTCAGGGCGCACTGATAGTGGCGCGGGCGTTGAACGATCCCGCTGTGTTTGAGCGCACCATGCAGCGCCTGCCCGAGCAGCTTTGCCGCTAGTTTCTGGTAAACCGTGCTGGCTTGGCGTCCACGGAAACCGGTCGATCAAACCCTGTCGGCGTCTGAGACAACGTCATGGGTTATTCCGGTTGTGGGATTGCGCCTGGGGTTAACACAGTCTGAATGTCAGTGGCCGCGCTTAGCAGGCGGTGGACGGGACAGCGATCGCCGATGTCCCGTAGGCGATCGCGCTGTTCGTCGCTCAGGTCACCTACCAGGGTGAGGTAGGCCTTAATCACCGTTTGCTTTCCTCCCGACGGCTTTTCTACGCTGTGCAACTCCGCTGCTACATAGACGCGATCGACGGGCCAGCCCTTGCGCTCGGCATACATCTGTATGGTGATTGCCTTACAGCTGCCCAGACTGGCCAAAAGCAGCTCTGTCGGGGTTGGCCCCCGGTCGTCGCCGCCGAGGTGGGTCGGCTCGTCGGCGATTAGCTCAAACTGGCGCAGGGCAATGTCTTGGCCAAAGCGCGATGCATTCGACGAAACCTGGACTGAGGCCATAGGCATCCCTCGTCTATACCAGCTTTGTCTACACTAGCGCGGCGGCAGGAGATACCACCCCCGAAACAATTCGCACCGAGTCGGGGTCGGCCCACAGCACTAGTTTGGGGTCGTAGGGGCTGTTAAGGGAGGGGTGCTTGGGCAAAATGCGCAGCGAGAGGCCCTGTAAGCCGCTGGCGGTGTACTCCAATTCGAGGGCGTAGACACTGCGATCGCGCTCGTCTTGCCCCTGGTAGGCCATGGGGAGCGCCAACCCCGCGTGAATTTCCCCGTCGACGGAGACGGTACCCCGATAAAGCTCGACCTGGACATCGTCGGGGGTGAGGGCACCCAGGCGCAGGGCGGCGGTTACTTTGAAGGGCTGGTTCACCTGGAGGTCAGCGGTTTCGGAGATAGCGACTTCTTCAAAGCGCATATCGTACCAGTGGTCGACCAGGCGGGCCTGCCAAACGGCCAACTCTTTGCCGGGGCCGTAGTCTTTGGCGATCAGGGTCTGGGCGCGATCGCTGGCGGCGAAATAGCCCAGGGTTGCATAGTCTTTCACCATGCGGGCGGTGTTGAACTGAGGCGTGTTGAAGTAGATGGCCTCCTTCATTTTGGCCACCCAGCCGCGGGGAATTTCGTCTTTGTCGCGCTCGTAGAACAGCGGCACCACTTCCTTCTCCAGGATGTCGTAGAGGGCGTTGGCCTCCACATCGTCCTGGTAGTCAGGGTCGTCGTAGTCTTCACCGTGGCCAATGGGCCAACCGGTGCGAATGTAGTCGGCCTCATCCCACCAGCCGTCGAGCACGCTGAGGTTGGGCAGCCCGTTCATCGCCGCTTTCATGCCGCTGGTGCCGCTGGCCTCGCGGGGGCGACGGGGAGTGTTGAGCCACACGTCGCAGCCCGCCACCATATCCCGCGACAGGTGAATGTCGTAGTTGGGCACAAACACGATCGAGCGGCTTAAACCCTCGTCGCGGGTGAAGTGGATGATGCTGCGAATCAGTTCT
The DNA here is from genome assembly GCA_035644955.1 of Nodosilinea sp. GTDB lineage: Bacteria > Cyanobacteriota > Cyanobacteriia > Phormidesmidales > Phormidesmidaceae > Nodosilinea. The sequence continues at coordinate 2,061 of DASQNN010000161.1, forward strand.
TTGCCGGGAATGTCTTTTGGGTGGGCTTTGCCCGCAATTACAAACTGCACCCGCCGACCGCTGCCGTTGCCGCTGATAATTTTGCGGATGCGATCGAGGTCATGCAGGAAGAGGGTAGCTCGCTTGTAGGTGGCAAACCGGCGCGCAAAGCCAATGGTGAGCACAAAGGGGTCGAGGCATTCCTGGGCTTCGGTGAGTTCACGGGTGGAGCCGCCGCGATCGCGCCTACTCTTGGCCAGGCGATCGCGTATGGTCACCACCAGGTGCGATCGGCACTGCTCGTGGTTGCGCCACAGCTCGTCGTCGGGGATGGCATCCACCCGCTCCCACAGCGATGCCCCAGGGCTGGCCTGGGCCCAATTGGGGCCGAGGTAGCGATCGTAGAGCGCCTGGGTCGATCTGGCCACGCAGCTGCGGGCGTGCACTCCGTTGGTAATGGCGTAGATGGGCACTTCACCCAGGGGCAGCCCGGTCCACAGTTCGCTAAACATATCCCGCGACACCTCGGCGTGGAGCTTGCTCACCCCATTGATAAACGTGGCCGTTTTAATCGCCAGCACCGCCATGCTGAACGGAGCAGAGAAATCGCCGGTATCGGTGCGGCCCAGGGCTAAAAATTCGGCATCGCCCAAGCCAAAGCGATCGCGGTAGTGGCCCAGATAGTGCAGCACCTTCTCGGGTGGAAACAAGTCGATGCCCGCGGGTACTGGAGTGTGAGTGGTAAACATCTGGCTGGCCTGGGCCACCTGCAGGGCCTCGGCAAAGCTCAGGCCTTGTTCATCCATCAGCACTCGCATGCGCTCTAGGGCCATAAAGGCCGAGTGGCCCTCGTTCATGTGGTAGGCGGTTGGCGTCAACCCCAGGGCCTTAAGCATGCGAATGCCGCCAATGCCCAGCATGATCTCCTGGTGAATGCGCATGTCGATGTCACCGCCGTAGAGGCGATCGCAGATGTCCTGGTCGTACTGGTTGTTGGGTTCGATATTGGTGTCCAGCAAATACAACGGCACCGTGCCCACCTGCACCCGCCACACCCGCGCGTACACAGTGCGATCGGGATACTCCACCTCAACCCGCAGTTCCTTGCCGTCCGCATCCCGCTCCAGGTGCAGGGGCATGTTGTAAAAGTCGTTGATTGGGTAACGCTCCTGCTGCCAACCGTCGGCATTGAGGTACTGAGCAAAGTAACCTTCTTGGTAAAGCAGCCCGATCGCCACCAGGGGCAGGCCCAGGTCACTGGCCGACTTCAGGTGGTCGCCCGCCAGCACCCCCAGCCCGCCCGAGTACACCGGCATGCAGGTGGTGAGGCCAAACTCCATCGAAAAGTAGGCATAGCACTCCCCCGGCACGGCGGATTTGCGGTGTTTTTTATACCAGTCGCGATCGCGCAGGTAGTCCTCTAGGCGCTGGGCGGCCCGGTCCATTTGGGCCAAAAACCCTTCATCTTCTGAAATCTCGTTCAGCCGGGCCTGGCTAATGGTGCCCAGCATCAGCACCGGGTTGTAGCGGCTCGACTCCCACAGGTCTGCGTCCAGTCGCCGAAACAGGTCTACCATTTCCACATCCCAGTCCCAGTGAAGGTTGTAGGCCAGGGTGCGCAGCGCCTCTAGCCGCTGGGGCAGGGCGGGGGTAACGTTGAAGGTGCGAATTGGGCGCATAGGTAGAGAGGCAGCAGTTACGGCGGTTCTATATAGAGCCATTCTGCCCTCTATCGGGTTCGAGCGGGCGTGGCGCTACGGCTTTTAATACTCTCTTTTACTCTCGTCAAGCCAGCAGCGGTGCTAGAACCCAAATCGGGCCAACTGCGGGCTTCTCCCCAGTCTTAAGTAATGAGATCCCTACCTGAAGAGGTAGTTCTAGCGCGATCGCCGCAGGGAATAATAGACAGGCTAAGGAGAAAATCAAACCGCCGTATAAGGAAACGACCATGACGCAGGATAGGAACACCCAAGGGCGCGGAGCCACCCTCAACAAAGACCTTCGCCCCGACGTTGAGTTTGACCAATGGGCCAGTGCGGTGCGTCAGCAGATGGTCGCTGCCCTCAAGCGCCGTGGCAATAGCTAGGCAGCCGCCAAAGCGCAGCATGTCTGACTCTACAGCTATTGTGCTGCTCTCCGGTGGTCTCGACTCGGCTACGGCGGCAGCCCAGGCGATCGCCGATGGCTATGCCGTCATTGCCCTGTCATTTAACTACGGCCAGCGGCACCAGCGCGAGCTAGAGGCCGCAAAAGCGGTGGCAAAGCACTTTGCGATCGCCGACCACCACTTCATCGATGTCAACCTGGCCCAGTGGGGTGCGTCTTCGCTTACCGACCTGAGCCAAACCCTGCCCCAGGATGGCCTTGCGGCGGGCATCCCCTCCACCTATGTGCCGGGGCGCAATACGGTGTTCATTGCCCTGGCCCTGGCCCTAGCCGAAGCCAGGGGGGCCGAAGCGGTGTACCTGGGCATCAATGCGGTGGATTATTCGGGCTACCCCGACTGTCGGCCAGAGTACTTGGCTGCGTTTCAGCAGCTGGCTCAGCTCTCGTCCAAGGCGGGGCTAGAGGGCCGTGCCCCTAAGCTGGTTGCTCCCCTGGTGATGGATTCTAAGGTGGATATTGTGCGCCGAGCGGTGGCGTTAGGGGTGCCTATCGAGAAAACCTGGTCGTGCTACCAGGGCGATGAAGCCCCCTGCGGACGGTGTGATTCGTGCCGGATTCGCGATCGCGCCCTCATCGATGCGGGTTACCCCGAGCTGGCTAGTGCCCATTGATGGCCCATTGATGGTCTACCGCGAGAGAAAATAGGCTGCTTATTGTGCGGCTCAAAACGGGGAGCAGCAGCACCAACCTTGAGTTTTCTAGCCGTGCTCTCGGGGTAATGTGGCACAGTGTAATAAGCTTCATGGGAGGTAGTAACTCCCAACGGTAGACAGCACCCTGCACAAACCCCTTGTACCCCCGCCTATGCCCTGGCCTCGAATAATTAGCGGATTAGTTGCCATTGTGGTGGCCCTGGCCATGATTGGGCTGGGGGGATGGTACTTTACCCTGGGTTTTGGCGTCATTATCTTTTTGGGCCAGCTCGAAATTTTTGCTCTGGTCAAGGCCAAGGGCATTTTGCCGGCCGCCAAAACGACCCTGGTGGTGAGTCAGCTGCTGCTGATTACCGCTCACCTGTCGCCGTCCTTGGCCGATGCCCTGCTGCCGCTGAGCGGCACGTTTATCTGCTTTTACCTGCTGTTTCAGCCCGAGGTGGCCACCATTGCCGATGTGGCCGCGTCTATTTTGGGCCTGTTCTATGGCGGCTACCTGCCCAGCTTTTGGGTGCGCCTGCGCGATCTGGGCGACACCGCTACCACCCTACCCCTGGGTGGCTACTGGCCCCCTACCTGGCCTCCTGCCCTAGAGGTTTTACCCTACGGCCTCGTCGTGACGCTGCTGGCCTTTGCCTGCATCTGGGCCTCCGACATTGGGGCCTATACCGCTGGAAAAATGGTTGGCCGCACTCCCCTTTCCAACATTAGCCCCAAGAAAACCGTTGAAGGGGCGGCCTTTGGCATGTTGGGCAGTATGGTGGTGGCCCTGGTGGGCAGCTACTGGCTGCAATGGCCATTCTGGCCCGCCACCGGAGCGGCCCTGGGTCTAATGGTGGGCATCTCTAGCCTGCTGGGCGACCTGACCGAATCGCTAATGAAAAGAGATGCCGGGGTCAAAGACTCTGGTGCCCTCATCCCCGGCCACGGCGGCATTTTAGACCGCACCGACAGCTATGTATTTACGGGCGCGCTGGTGTACTTTTTCGTCACCCTGCTGCTGCCCCTGCTACCAGCGAGTTAGCGACTCCGCATTTCCCAAAAATTTAGCTCTTGACGAATGCGATCGCGCTCTTGGGGCTGCGCAAACCGCAGCTGATGGCGCAGTTCACCGATCACCTGACGCCGTTCACTGGCAGACTTATTCTCCATCACCAATTTCCTCGAAAAAACTGTAGCTATAACTACATTTTAGTGAATTAGATTTCTGAAACTCCCTCCCCTTACAAATCTTTGGGATGAGTCTTTAGCATGAGCGTTTGCGGGCGTTGAACCTGCGATCGCTTAGCAGCCCCTCCATTCCCTACGTTGCTACCACTATTGAATGGTCCCAAACGGCTTAAACCCCCACTGTGCTTGAGGTTTTGGGATCGGGCAACTGCGTCGTAATCAGCGCCGCCGCCAGCACAAACAGACTCGACACCCACAGGCAGCCCACCAGCCCAAACCACTGGTAAAACAACCCTGAGGTAATCGTGCCCAGCAGCCGCCCGCCCGAGTTGGCCATATAGTAAAAGCCCACATTCAGGCTGACATCCTTGTCTTCGGTGTAGGCCAGCACCAGGTACGAGTGCACCGCTGAGTTAAACGCAAACACAATACCAAATACCACCAGTCCGCCTGTCACCGCAATGTCGCCCCGCACCCCTGACATCAGCGTCAGCGCAATCAGCACCGGAATCGCAGTCAAAATTGAGGTCCAGAACAGAATGGTTTTTGCCTTGGGCACCACCTTACCGGTACTGTCTTTGCGCAGCAATTGCGGAGCCAAAAACTGTACAAAACCATAGCCAATTACCCAAATAGCCATGTAGGTGCCTACCTGCATAAAGCGCCAGCCCAGCACCTCGTACAAAAACACCGGCAGCGCCACCACAAACCACACATCCCGCGAGCCAAACAAAAAGAACCGCGCCGCCGACAGCACGTTGATCTCTTTGCTCTTAGAAAACAGCTGTTTGAAGGGCACCTTTTTGCCAATCTTGCCCATGTCGGCGGGTAGCAGCGCCCCCGACAGCAAAATCACCCCCAGCACCGCCGCCTGAATCAGCAGCGCCGGGCGAAAGCCCACCCCCTCCAGCAGGGCCGCCCCCACAAAAAAGCCCACCCCTTTCAGCGCATTTTTCGACCCCGTCAGCACCGCCACCCACTTAAACAGCCGCGACGCCGCTTCCTTCGGCACCACCAGACGAATGGCGCTCTTAGAACTCATCTTAGTGAGATCCTTCGCAATACCCGAGAATGCCTGGGCCATCATCACAAAGCCCACCTGCACTGGCACCACCCAGTCGGGGTTGAGAAAACTCAGCATCACCAGGGCAAAAACTTGCAGGGCAATGCCGCCGTACAGCGTCATCCGCAGACCCACCTGGGAACCAATCCAGCCGCCAAAGAAATTTGTCACCACGCCGAACACTTCGTAAAAGAGAAACAGCATGGCAATCTCAAACGGCGTGTAGCCCAGCACGTGAAAGTGCAGCAGCACCAGCATCCGCAGCGCCCCATCGGTGATGGTGAAGCCCCAGTAGGCGGCGGTGATGATCGCGTAGTTGCGAATGCTTTCGGGTTTGAAGGTGGTGGAGGACATGGGGTGGGGGTGGGGAGTGGATGGGTGGGTGAGGGGATAAGGGGATGAGGAAGGTGAGGAGGATAAGGAGTGCTGTAGGGCGGGCACTGCCCACCACCGATAAAATGCTGTTCAGAATTCACCCCAGGGTGGGGGTTCAGAGACTCTGGGCGACCTTGCGGGCCAGCTCCGCCATGCGGCAGGAGTAGCCCCACTCGTTGTCGTACCAGGCAAGAATTTTGACCTGGGTGTCGTCCACCACCATGGTAGAGAGGGCATCGATAATCGACGATCGCGGATCATCCTTATAATCCACCGACACCAGGGGTCGGGTTTCGTAGCCGAGGATGCCGTGAAGGGGGCCATCGGCGGCGGCTTTGAGCAGAGAATTGACTTCCTCGACGGTGGTGGGGCGATCGACTTCAAACACGCAGTCGGTGAGGGAGGCGTTCAACAGCGGCACTCGCACCGCTAGGCCGTTGAGCTTGCCCTTGAGTTCGGGGTAGATCATCGTGATGGCGGTGGCTGATCCAGTGCTGGTGGGAATCAGCGACATCCCCGTAGCCCTGGCGCGGCGCAGGTCTTTGTGGGGCGCATCCACAATCGTCTGGGTGTTGGTGTGGTCGTGGATGGTGGTGATCACCCCGTGACGAATGCCCAGCCCTTCGTGGATGACTTTGACCACGGGGGCCAGGCAGTTGGTGGTGCAAGAGGCGGCGGTTAAGAGGCGGTGTTCTGCTGGGTTGTACAGATGGTCGTTGATGCCGTAGACCACGTTGAGCGCGCCTTCTTTGACCGGGGCGGCGACGATGACTTTCTTCACGCCCTTGTCGTAGTAGGGGGCCAGGGTTTCTACGGTGCGAAACTTACCGGAGCACTCCAGCACCAGATCTACGCCATAGTCGGCCCAGGGCACTGCACCGGGGGATGCGCCGCTGCTAAAGCTGAGGGGCACGCCATCGATGGTAATTTTTTCGCTGCCCACGGCCTCTACGTCGCGATCCCACCGCCCGTGGACTGAGTCGAACTTGAGCAGGTGGGCTGCTGCCTCAGCGCCACCCTTGACCTCGTTGATGTGGACAAACTCCAGCTCAGGGAAGGCCCAGCCTGCCCGCAGCACCAGCCGCCCGATGCGACCAAATCCATTGATGGCAACTCTGACCATGCGTTTTATCCCCTAGCTACCGCGTCAAAACCCAAGCACAATAACTAATGGCCAAGGCGGATCATGCCTGGCCCATGGGCTTTATTTCAAAAAAAATTGATGCTTTGATTATTTCAAGAAAACTTGATTTGTCAAGTTATGCAGACTACATTGCCTAGGGGCGGTAGACGGTGTAGCCTAACCGCAAGCCGCTGGCTGTGCAGTAAACTATGGGCACAGCCCCAGATCATTGCCGGGTAGCGAGATGGTGCAGGCCCCAAATCAGCCCTTAAGCTTTGAAGCATTCATTGACCAGTACCCCGACGACGGGGGCCGTTACGAGCTGATTGAAGGCGAGGTGGTTGAGGTGCGGCCCACAGGTACCCACGAAGATATTGGCGGGTTTATTGCCCTCAAGCTGGGCGTGCTAATTGACCAAGGGGCTCTGCCACTGACGATTCCCCGTACCTGCGTGGTGAAACCCTCGCGGCCCAATGGCGGCTATATCCCCGATGTGGCAGTGCTCGATCGCGCCCAACTTCAGCACGAACCCCTGTGGGAAAAGGCGTCCACTGTCTGCAACGGAGCCACGATTAAGCTGGTGGTAGAGGTGGTCAGCACCAACTGGCGCGATGACTATGGCCTCAAACTGGCCGACTACGAGGCCATGGGCATCGCAGAATACTGGATTGTAGATTTTCGCGCTTTGGGGGCAGCGAGGGTGATTGGTCAGCCTAAGCAGCCCACGATTACGCTCTGTACCCTGGGGGCCGATGGCTACCAACTAGAGCGGTTTACCGGCAGTGATCAGTTGATTTCACTGACCTTTGAAGACCTAGGGCTAACAGCGCAGAACATCTTTAGAGCAGGCGCAGGTTAGCCTGCGGGGGATAGAAACCGGGTTTCTTTTTCGGGAACGGTCACTCACCTATGCGTTGCACAAAAGAAACCCGGTTTCTGGTTGCACCTTACTCCGACCCATGGCCATAGCCGCCGCCCCCCGGTGTGGCAATCTGAATGCAGTCTCCCGACTCTACCGCTACCGTCGCTTGCCCCGGCAGCACCTCCACCTGACCATCGGCGCGAATCACCCGATTCTCACCGACCTGCCCCGGCTGTCCGCCCGCCAGCCCAAAGGGTGGCACTAGCCGATGGTTGGAGAGAATCGCCGCCGTCATCGGTTCGCAAAATTCTATGGTGCGTACAATGCCGTTGCCACCTGCGTATTCCCCCGCCCCGCCGCTGTCCTGACGAATGGCAAACTCCCGGAGCAGCACCGGAAAGCGCCACTCCAGCACTTCGGGGTCAGTCAGTCGCGAGTTGGTCATGTGGGTGTGCACCGCATCGGTGCCGGGAAAGCCGGGGCCAGCGCCGGAGCCGCCGCAGATGGTTTCATAGTACTGGTGGCGATCGTTGCCAAAGGTGAAGTTGTTCATGGTGCCTTGGGAGGCTGCGATCGCCCCCAACGCTCCATACAGCGCATCGGTCACCGCCTGCGACACCTCCACATTGCCCGCCACCACCGCCGCCGGGTAGTGCGGGTTCAGCATTGATCCCTCTGGGATAACAATTTCCAGCGGCTTCAGACAGCCCGCATTGAGGGGAATATCGTCATCCACCAGGGTGCGAAACACGTAGAGCACCGCCGCTTTGCACACTGCCGATGGGGCGTTGAAGTTACTGGGTCGCTGGGGAGAGGTGCCGCTGAAGTCAACGCGGGCACTGCGCTGTTCGCGGTTGACTGTGACCTCCACAGCAATCTGGCTACCGTCATCCATGGGGTAGGTAAAGTGGCCGTCCTGAAGCCTCTCAATCACCCGCCGCACGCATTCTTCGGCGTTGTCTTGCACGTGTTGCATGTAGGTCTGCACAGTGTCGAGACTGTAGTGCTCGACTAGTTTTTGCAGCTCCTGCGCCCCCTTTGCATTGGCCGCAATCTGCGCCTGCAAGTCGGCTACATTCTGCGTTGGATTTCTCACCGGATAGGTTGAAGAGGTTAAAATTTCCAGCAGTTCAGCTTCTAAAAAGCGCCCTTGATCCACAAGCTGAATGTTGTCTAATAAGACACCTTCTTCCTCAATGCTGGTGCTGTTTGAGGGCATCGAACCTGGGGTGATGCCGCCAATATCGGCGTGGTGGCCGCGAGAAGCAACATAGAATTTTGAATTTTGAATTTTGAATTTTGCCGCGACCGGTTCCCCTCTCCTCCCGGGAGAGGGGCTAGGGGTGAGGGCGCTAGGGGTCTCTTTCAAAAAGATCGGCGTGATAACCGTGATATCTGGCAGGTGGGTGCCGCCGTTGTAGGGGTTATTTTGTAGATACACATCCCCTGGCTTAAGACTGTCGCCCTTGGCCTCGATCAAACTCCGCACGCTCTCGCCCATCGACCCCAGGTGCACCGGAATGTGGGGGGCATTGGCCACCAGCTGACCGCTTTGATCAAACACCGCACAGGAGAAATCGAGCCGCTCTTTGATATTGACTGAGTAGCTGGTGTTTTGCAGCGTGATCCCCATTTCTTCGGCCACGGCGCGGAAGAGGTTGTTGAAGATTTCGAGCAGGACAGGGTCGGGGGGATGGGGGGATGGGGGGATGGGGGGATGGGTGGATGAGGGAGATGAGGGAGATGAATCCGTATCGTGGGTTGAGCTAATTTCCACTGGGCTCCTGTCAATGGTTTCTCCGCTAGCGAAACCCACGGAACCCGTAAATGAAGATTCTTTCCTCAAAATCAAGTGTCCCTTGGTCGTCAGAGTCGCCCCCCAACCCGGCTCTACAACATTGGTGCCCGTCGGTTCAATGACTAGGGCTGGGCCTGCGATCGCATCCCCCGGACACAAATCCTCTCGGTGATACACCGGAGTATCGTGCCAGGCGTCGGCGGTATAGACCGGGACAGTGGCTTTAGGGATAAGTGGGGTAGTGCGGAATTGCTGAAGCTCCGGTTCCTCCGGGCTGTGGGTGTGGCCAATGACTTCGACGGCGGCGGTGTCGACAATAAGTGGCTTAGTCTCCTGGGCAAAGCCGTAGCGCTGGCGGTGCAGGGCGGTGAACTGCGATCGCATCGCCTCCACCCCGGCAAAATCTACCGCCAGCACAGAGTCGGTGCACTCGTACTTCAGCAGCAGCCGGGGCATGACCTCGGGCAATTCAGCAGGGGAACCCCCAGTTTCAAACCCCTGCTGGCGCAGTTCCGCCAATCCCTTGTCGGTCAAAGACTCCACCACCTGCTGAATCTGCAGCAGCATAGCCTCATCTAGAGGCAGTTCCACGGATCGCTCGTTCAGCGACCTGACATCCGCCAGACCCATGCCGTAGGCCGACAGCACCCCGGCGTAGGGGTGCAGAAACACCTCGGTCATGCCCAGAGCATCGGCGATTAGGCAGGCGTGCTGGCCCCCGGCCCCGCCAAAGCTGCACAGCACGTATTCCGAAACATCGTAGCCCCGCTGCACCGAGATTTTTTTGATTGCGTTGGCCATTTTCTCCACCGCAATGGCGAGAAA
>DASQNN010000162.1:0-5936 GCA_035644955.1 Nodosilinea sp.
GATTAAACGGTAGCAATGTCGGCAGCAACGTTTGCCTGGCTAGTCTTCCCTAGCCTAGCCCTTTGTTAGCACATCGGCATGGTGGCGCACATGGTCGGCCATGAACGTGGCCATAAAAAAGTAGCTGTGATCATACCCCGGCTGCAGGCGTAGGTTGAGGGGTTGCCCTGCCGCTTTGCAGGCGGCCTCAAAGACCTCGGGCAAAAGCTGGTTTTGGCTAAGGAAGGTATCGGCGGTGCCCTGGTCGATCAAGATGGTGCGGTCACCCTTGGCATGCTCCTTCACCAGCTTCGTTGCGTCGTAGGCCTTCCAGCGGTCGGTGTCTGGTCCCAAATAGCCCGAAAATGCCTTTTGCCCCCAGGGGCACTGGGAGGGGGCCGCGATCGGCGCAAAGGCCGAGATCGATTTGAATAGGTCGGGGTTGCGCAGCCCGCACACCAGCGCCCCGTGGCCCCCCATGGAGTGACCAAAAATGCCCATGCGATCGCGCCGCACCGCAAATTCCTGGGCAATCAGCTCCGGCAGTTCCTTCACCACATAGCTGTACATGTTGTAGTGGGTGCTCCAGGGGGTCTGTGTAGCGTCCACATAAAAACCGGCCCCGGTGCCAAAGTCCCAGGCGTCGGCCTGATCGGGCACATCCTTTCCGCGGGGGCTGGTGTCGGGGGCCACCAGCATGAGGCCATGCTCGGCGGCGTAGCACTGCGCCCCGGCCTTGCTGGTGAAGTTGTCTTCGGTGCAGGTCAAGCCCGACAGGTAGAACAGCACCGGCACCGGACCCGCCTGGGCCTGGGGTGGCACAAACACCGCAAAGCGCATGTCGCAGTTGCAGGCATTCGATGGGTGGCTGTAGTAGCCCACAGTGCCGCCGAAGCAGGTGTGTTGGTTGTGAAGAGTAAGGGGCATAGGGGTAAGAAGTAGAGGGTTTGTGGGATAGCCGTCCCGGCTGTCCATTCCATCCCGACAGGCAAGATGCCTATCCCACAAGAGGGGATCAGGGTGTTCCCGTGGATTTGTGGGATAGTCCGGCTGCCTGTTCGACAAAAGCCTAAAACGTCACCACGCTGCGGATGCTCTCGCCCCGGTGCATGAGGTCAAAGGCGGTGTTAATCTCCTCCAGCGGCAGAACGTGGGTGATCAGATCGTCAATATTGATCTTGCCGTCCATGTACCAGTCGACAATTTTAGGCACATCCGTGCGGCCCCTGGCTCCTCCAAAGGCGGTGCCCTTCCACACCCGCCCGGTTACCAGCTGAAAGGGACGGGTGCTGATCTCTTCGCCAGCGGCGGCGACGCCGACAATCACGCTCACCCCCCAGCCCTTGTGGCAGCACTCCAGCGCCTGGCGCATGAGCTTGACGTTGCCCACGCACTCAAAGCTGTAGTCAGCGCCGCCGCCCGTCAACTCCACCAGGTAGGGAACCAGGTCGCCTTCTACCTCTTTAGGATTTACAAAGTGGGTCATGCCAAATTTTTCGGCCAGTTCTCGCTTGCCGGGGTTGAGGTCAACGCCAATAATTTTGTTGGCTCCCACCATGCGACAGCCCTGGATCACGTTGAGGCCAATGCCGCCCAGGCCAAACACCACCACGTTAGCCCCCGGCTCGACCTTGGCGGTGTTGATCACCGCGCCAATGCCGGTGGTGACGCCGCAGCCGATGTAGCAAACTTTTTCGAAGGGGGCATCGGGGCGAATTTTGGCCAGGGCGATTTCGGGCACCACCGTGTAGTTCGAAAAGGTGGAGGTGCCCATGTAGTGAAACAGCGGTTCGCCGTCACAAGAAAATCGGCTGGTGCCATCGGGCATTAGCCCCCGCCCCTGGGTGAGGCGAATGGCTTGACAGAGGTTGGTCTTAAAGCTGAGGCAGTACTCGCACTGGCGGCACTCGGGCACATACAGCGGAATCACGTGATCCCCAGGCTTGAGGCTGGTAACGCCGGGGCCGACTTCGGCCACCACCCCCGCCCCCTCGTGGCCCAGCACCGCCGGAAACAACCCCTCGGGGTCTTTGCCAGAGAGGGTATAGGCGTCGGTATGGCAAATACCGGTGGCTTTGATTTCGACCAGCACTTCGCCTTCGCGCGGCCCTTCGAGCTGAACGGTTTCGACAGTCAGGGGTTGGCCAGGGCCATGGGCAACGGCAGCTCTAACATCCACGGGCAAAGTCTCCTTGGGGCAGTTGAAAAGTGGCGTGGGCAGGGGCTCGGGCGCAGGATTTAGGGCAACAATCTACTGGGCAAGCAACGGCAATTGGCACAGTGTTCCAGGCGTTAGACCGGCCTAATCAAACCGTCCCCAGCAAGCCACCCACTACCTTAGTCAGCTTATCGATTTTGCGGCGCTTGGGCTACGTGTCGGCCTTCTCTGACAGGCTTCGGCAGAATGACCGATGTGGGCTCAGCTGTCGCCTGTCGCGCTCTAGCCAACGGGCATGTTGAAGCCATCAGGTATTGTGACATCTACGATATGACGCAACTCTGGCAGCGGTCGTGCAGACTGTCCTACAAGCAGGCCCCATCGGCCGGGTTTACGCTGCTCGAAGGATTGATTGTGGTGGTGGTGATTGGGATATTAGCGGCGATCGCAGCCCCCTCCTTCTTTCAGTTCTGGCAGCAGCGCAAAATCAATATCACTCAAGATATGGTTTATCAAGCGTTGCGCACCACCCAGGCCGATGCTGTGCAGCATCGCCACGATCGCCGCTTCAGCCTGCGCGAGCGCAATGGTCGCATTGAGTGGGCCAGTCATCCCGAATCGGTGTTGGCTGTTCAGGTGACAACCTGGCAGCCCCTGATCGATGGCGTTGTCTTGGCCGATATCGACAACACCCTAACCAAGGCTGGAGGAATTCACTACACCCGATTTGATATGTACGGCAACCTCAAATCTAAAGCCATTGGGGAACAGGGCACGATCACCGTGACTATTTCTGGGAAGCGAGAAACCAACCGCTGTGTCGTGGTCTCTACCATACTGGGAGCCATGCGCAAGGGTAAGGGCAACCCGAGGGCCAACACAAACGGACGCTTTTGCTACTAACCCCGACCACTCTCAACCACTAATTTGAAGCAAAACCGAGTTTAATGGGTTAGCACCATGAGTGGTTTTGGGAGTGACGATGCTAGAACGGAATGAGGGTTGGTACGTAGTGCAGGGAGAAGACGGCAGTTGCCAGGTGCTCTCGGCTGAGAGCATTAGCCGAGAACGACTCCAGGCCCAGCGCCCCATGTGGGGCCCCTACGCCACCCAGGATGAAGCGATCGCCCGCCGCGTCGGGCTCATTCGCAGCGGCAAATGTAACCCTGTCTAAGGGCACCCTCCTCGCTCACCCTATCGTTAGTCTGCCTGACCGTGGACAGCCCAGACGGCTATCCTAGGTCATTGAATTCTTAAGCCTAGGCCGCTTCGCGCCCGCGCAGAGAGTTGTAGCTTTGCAAAAACCAGGCATAGGTGTGCTCGATGCCGGTCTTGAGGTCGGTCTTGGCCTGCCAGCCTGCGGCCTTCAGTCGCGACACATCCAGCAGTTTGCGGGGGGTGCCGTCAGGTTTAGTGGCGTCGAACACCAGGTCGCCCTCGTAGCCCACCACGGCCTTTATGGTCAGGGCCAGTTCTTTGATCGACACTTCCTGGCCGGTGCCGACGTTGACGAAATCGACACCGTTGTAGGTGTTCATCAAAAACACCAGGGCGTCCGCTAAATCATCTACGTACAAAAACTCGCGCAGGGGGGTACCGGTGCCCCACACGGTGACGGTGGGGTCGCCGTTGACCTTGGCCTCGTGGAACTTGCGCATCAGCGCGGGCAGCACGTGGGAGTTGGCCAGATCGAAGTTGTCGTTTAAGCCATACAAATTGGTGGGCATGGCCGAGATGAAGTTGACCCCGTACTGCCGGCAGTAGTTTTCGCAGAGCTTGAGACCGGCAATTTTGGCGATCGCGTAGGGCTCATTGGTCGGTTCTAAAAACCCGGTCAGCAGGTACTCCTCTTTCATCGGCTGGGGGCACAGCTTGGGGTAAATGCACGACGACCCCAAAAACAGCAGCTTTTGTGCCCCGTGACGGTAGGCGCTGTGAATAATGTTGGCCTCGATCATCAAGTTGTCGTATAAAAACTCGGCCCGGTAAGTGTTATTGGCCTGGATGCCGCCCACCCTAGCCGCTGCAAGAAAGACGTAGTCGGGTTTTTCTTGGGCAAAAAAATCATCTACGGCGGCCTGGCTGCGCAGGTCTAGCTCCTGGCTAGAACGCAATACTAAATTCTCATAGCCCTGGGCCTTTAGGGTTCGCACCAGGGCACTGCCCACCAGGCCACGGGAACCAGCGACGTAAATTTTAGATTGAGTATCCATAGGGTTTAGCTCAAATAGCAGTTAGTAAAGAAAATCCTGTGCAGACGGCTTACCCCATTGCCACGAGTCTGCCACTGGTGCCAGCCGATGACAACCGCCTGCTCGTCGAGTTTAGCGGTAGTTCACAATGAAAGTTTAGATCCTGTTGAATTTTCCCCTTCATCCGTGCCATGACCCCATCGTTTTTGAATGAGCAGCGCTGGCAATTTTGGATCGATCGCGGTGGCACTTTTACCGATATTGTGGCCCGCCGCCCCGACGGGCAGATCGTCCTCCACAAACTGCTGTCCGAAAACCCCGATCGCTATGCTGATGCTCCCATCCAGGGCATTCGCGATCTGCTGGGGTTGGGGAACGATGAAGCCATTCCCGCTGAGGCCATTGAGGCGGTAAAAATGGGTACGACCGTGGCCACCAATGCGCTGCTGGAACGCAAGGGCGATCGCGTCCTGTTCCTAACGACAAGGGGATTCCGCGATGCCCTCCGCATCGGCTACCAAAACCGCCCCGACATCTTTGCCCGCCACATTGAGCTACCCGAGATGCTCTACGAGCAGGTAATCGAAGTCAACGAACGGCTCAGTGCCCAGGGGGAGGTGCTGGTTCCTTTAAGTGCGGAGGAAGAAAAACGGCTGCTCCGGGAACTCCAGCACACCTATGATGCTGGAATTCGAGCCTGTGCGATCGCCCTCATACACGGCTACCGTTACCCCGCCCACGAACTGCGCCTGGGCGAACTCGCCCGCCAGGTCGGCTTTACCCAAGTCTCCATCTCCCACCAGGTCAGCCCGCTGATCAAGCTGGTCAGCCGAGGCGATACGACGGTGGTGGATGCCTATCTATCACCGATTCTCAGGCGATACGTGGATCGGGTGGCAGGGCAGTTAAGTCATGCGGGTGAGACGCAACCGGTTGCGTCTCACCCGCGACTCATGTTCATGCAGTCCAACGGCGGCCTGACGGATGCGGCGCTGTTTCAGGGCAAAGACAGCATTCTCTCTGGGCCTGCGGGGGGCGTAGTCGGCGCAGTACAGACCAGCCGCCAGGCCGGGTACGATCGCATGATTGGCTTTGACATGGGCGGCACCTCTACGGATGTGTCGCACTACCGGGGCGAATACGAGCGCACCTTTGAAACCGAGGTGGCTGGGGTGCGGCTGCGGGCTCCGATGATGGCGATCCACACCGTCGCTGCTGGGGGCGGCTCCCTTGTCAGCTTTGACGGCAGCCGCTACCGGGTGGGGCCAGAGTCGGCGGGGGCCTATCCGGGGCCGGCCTGCTACCGCCACGGCGGGCCGCTGGCGGTGACTGACTGCAACGTGATGGTGGGCAAGCTCCAGCCCGAGTTTTTCCCTCATGTGTTTGGGCCAGAGGGCAATCTGCCCCTGGACGCCGCCGTGGTGCGCGAGAAGTTTGTGGCCCTGGCAGAGGCGATCCACCGGGCGACTGGGAATGCCCGCCACCCGGAGCAGGTCGCCGCTGGATTTCTCGCCATTGCGGTGGAGAAAATGGCCAACGCAATCAAAAAAATCTCGGTGCAGCGGGGCTACGATGTTTCGGAATACGTGCTGTGCAGCTTTGGCGGG
>DASQNN010000163.1:0-5186 GCA_035644955.1 Nodosilinea sp.
TAGACGATCTCATCCATGAAGGACTTGATGTTGGCTACGTCCTGCTTGCGATAAATCAGCAGGAGGGCAAAGGCGATCGCTGCCAAAATGTCAGAAAACACGTTTTTGACGGCGCTGGCACTGCGATCGCGGTAATCTTCCTCAACTTCGGCGGCTTTGGCGCGGACTCGCTCTTCAATATTCAGCTCCGATAGGGCTGGGACTTTGCCAATCAGCACCTCAAAGCGCAGACGCTCTTCAAACTGCTGAAGCTCGTGGAGGGCTTCTTCCTCCATTTCAATGTTGAGAAAGACTTCGGTCTCTTCGGCCCCGGACCGCACCCGATCGACGATCGGCCCGACGATAAAGGCTTTGGTGAACTGCTGGGTCAGCAGCGGCACAATCACCAGCAGCAGCACGAACCGAATGGCGGCGGTGGTTTTAGATTTAGATTTGCGAAATTCTTTCACCACCTCCTGCTCGGCGTTGGGGTCGAGGTCTTGGCGAATGCGATCGACTGTGCGCAGAATCGATCGCGGCAGCACGTTGACTCGGTCCGAGAGCCCGGCGGCTTTGGTGCCGTCGGCAGTGGGGGAGTTGGTGGCCGCGATCGCCCCGGAGGGTTGGTTGTTGACCAAGGCGCCGTTTTGTTCTACCCGGGCCTGGTTGGCTCGACTTCTCAATACCTGAGCCGTGGGGGCCGGTTCCAGGCTGCCATTGGCTCCGTTGGTGAGGGTAATGACCCGCTCTGGGCTAGCGTTGAGGTTGGCGTAGCGAGCCAGCACCTCATCCACCAGGCGCAGTTTGCGAAAGACCATGGCCTGCTGGTCAATCACGTTGACGGCCAGCTCATCGGCCTCGGAAGCGGGCATTTGCACTTCCATCACCCGTGGGTTGCTGACCCGCACAATCGAGCGGCTGGCCCGAAACTCGGCCATTCGCACCCGCATGAGATTGAGGTACTTTTTTAGCTCGCTTTGAAAGTAGTCCATGGCGCTGTCGCCATAGCTGCCGTAAGGGGCTGCGATGGGGTTACCGCCAAAGTATTCGCGCTCGATCGCCTCAATCATCTGGGCGGCTTCGTAGGCTTGGCTAAGGGCGCGATCGGGGGTGCGAGACAACCATCGCTGGGCGCTGCGAAAAAAGCCTGGGGTCTGCATTATGAGGGGGTGCTGGCGCTGGGATGTCCAGATCCTACTACAGTCGACTGGGACGGGGGGTTGAGGCGAGTGGGTGAGGCTGTAAGTGGGGGGGTGAGGGGGTGAGGGGGTGAGGGGTTGGACTTACCCAGTAGTTGGCCAAGGAAAAGATGACTGGTTAAGGGGAGTTCAAGGTTCCAGGTTCACGACCTGCCATAAACCATGAACCGTGAACCCTACGCCATTAGAGCTTGTTATGACGCTTCAACTATCCCGCTGTTGTCATGTTTTAGCCCAAGTGGCGGTTACTATACTTCAACAACTAAGTCAGAAAAGTCTCGATTCATCGATTCAAACTGGGTTTTGATGCCGCTGCGGCGAATGCCTCCCGCTTGACTATCGAAGCCAACGATCTCGCCGTCCAGTTCAGGAATTACGCGACAGGCGTAGAGGTTTTGGTTTTCGGGCATTAGAACCCGAAAGTTTGGACTGTATGGAGAGAATCTAAGCCCCTTTTGGTCTTCGTTCAAAAGGTCTGGAATAGTCAGGCTCTGAAAGCCGCCCAGACCATTTGTCGTCGTTGCAAAATCGTATTTTGCCCAGGTTGAAAAGACTAGCTCGTGGCTACCCTGGGGATTTTTGTAAAGCTGCGGTACTTCCATTTCGGCATAGCAGCCGGGCTGGGATGCAGGAGCTAGGTACTCCCATGCGCTCTTGCCGGTTACAGCGGCTGAGAAGTTGGCATCGGCGACTTTTAAGACTGCGATCGCGCCGTTGCGGCCAATGGCGCCGTCTGCTAGTTTGGCTGAAACCAGCATGTAAATTTGGTTCTGTTCTACCAGCCGAAACAAAAATGGATCACGCCAGGCGTGGAAGGTTAGATCGCCGATCAGACTTTTGGTTTGGTACACAGAACTTGGCTTAATCTGCGTGTCTAGAATGTGCCACTGGGTAGACCACAAATCGTTTGTGTAGGCAATGCCGATACTCTGGGTTAGGCCGTCATCCTGGGTGCCATCGCGGGAGGTGTAGAACATCAGGTAGCCGTTTTTGACCGCAATAACATCGCCACTCCAGATCGAGGTATTGGCCCAGTGGCCCAGGGACGGCTTTAAAGTACTAAAGCTGGCTTCGTTGCCCCAATCTATGCGGTCGAAATCGAGGGTGGTCGCATGACCTACGGCAGAAGCAAAGTGGTGCTTTCCTGAATCGACTAAGGCCCTGTCGGCATTCAGGTAAAAAATGTGAAAGAGCCTAGCTTTGCGATCGAAGTGATACCAAAAATCCCACACGTGGTGACTGGGATGCTGTATGGAAGGAGGCATTCTAAGGTTGGGGTTATCAACAACTTGCCTTGAGTTTAGCAACGGGTTTGATGCGGCGATCGCTGAGTTTTTTTACCCTCTACGGCAGCGAGATGTGGGGCCGCCTGCCATCGCAGAAACCGCTGCGTAAACCCCTACCTAAAATACCGTAGGATCCTCTCCTGACTTGGCTTCTAGCGATTCTGCAAGATATTTATCATGGGGATATAACGGTAGTAGACGTAGCCAGCAGTATGAAGATTCAATCGTCAGTATTGGTACATCTAGGCTTTGGCAAATATGTGCGATCGGATCAGGTCACCTCACTGCAGCCGGTCGAGGAAGAGCGCGGCCCGGGCCGGCGAACCTTTGTATATCTAGAAGGACACACCGACCCGGTTGTGGCGTCGCGGGCAGAAGATACAATTGTGCGCGATCTGGTGCAGGAGCCACGAGAGGTGATTCAGTCGCGGCAGCAGCAGGAAATTTTGACTGACCTGCTCCAGGATTTGTCGAAGGTCAACTCGACGGTGCGCCGCATTAGCCGCGACGAAGGCGGGCTGGATCTCGATCAGCTAGAGCGTCGGATTCAGCGGGTGTTGGAAGCGTAGATGCAACCCTTTCCATGGGGTAAGACAAGCCTGATGCTTCTTCCCAATGCGTGATCCCAATGCGATCGCCCCAATCCAAAACAGACAACGCCGTAGGGGCAAATGGCATTTGTCCTGACAAACCGGGCCCAGCTCAACAGGACTCAGATTACTCGTACTTTTCGCCGCTGAGAATAAAGATCGGGTCTACCGCCGTAAACACCTGATAGTTGCCCTTGGTCTCTAGCCGGTTGACGGCGGGCTGGGCTGCTTCGATGTTGCGCACCCGCAGATGGGCAAAGGTCTCAGACACCACGTAGAGGGTTTCGAGGTTGCCCGCTGTCACCACCACGCGTCCCAGGGACGGCAGGTAATCCCAGGCGGTCAGCAAAATCTCCTTGAGGTTGCGCCCGCCTTCGACAAAGATGCAGTCGGGGTGGTGGGGCAGTTCGCTCAGGCAGTCGGGGGCGCTGCCCTGGATCACCTGCACGTTGGAGAGACCAAAGCGATCGCAGTTGCGCCGGACCAGCTCGGCCACATCTTCGTCGCGCTCGACCGCCACTACCTTGCCGCCAGGGCACATCAGCGCCGCCTCGATCGCCAGGGTGCCGGTGCCTGCGCCAATATCCCACAGCACATCCTTGGGTTTGAGCCGCAGGTAGCCCAGCAGCAGCAGCCGCACCTCCCGACTGCTGAGGGGAATACCGGGCAGCTGCTCAAACAGGTGGTCGGGAATGCCGGGAGTGGCGTAGGGCCAGAGTTTCGCCATGGATTATGCCAGGTATAGCGCTGGCTCTATTCTAGGCTGGACGCCCAAAGCGGGTGGTTCCCTAACCTGGGAAGGCTGAGTCTGCCAATCTCTAATTGTTGTGCCTAGCTCAGCTCAAAAGCGCGTAGGTTCCACCCCGCTCCAGCGCTTTTTGATAGGCGGGACGGGCGTGGATGCGATCGAGAAATGCCATCAGCTTGGGGCGACTGGCATTTAGCCCAGCCCGAGCCGCCGCCGCCTCCAGGGGAAAGCTGATTTGAACATCGGCAGCAGTGAAGTCTTCCCCAGCAAACCAGGTGCTTTTGCCCAGCTCTGCCTCCATAAAATCGAGGTGCCGGGTAATTTGAGGGTGAGTAAAAGAGTCGTTGACCCGGCTGACAATCGACCGAGCGATCGGCTTGGCAAAGAACAGCATCGGGCTTTGCTCAACTTTGTCGAAGATTAGCTTGATCAGCAGCGGCGGCATAGCAGAACCCTCGGCGTAGTGCAGCCAGTAGGTGTAGCGCAGCCGTTCTGGGGTGCCTAGGGCTGGCACCAGACGCCCGTTGCCGTAGCGATCGACCAAATATTCGACAATCGCTCCCGATTCCGCCAGGGTCAGGTCGTTATCGGTAATGACCGGCGACTTGCCTAAGGGATGCACCTGCCGCAGCGCTGGTGGGGCCAGCATGGTCTCTGGATCGCGCTCGTAGCGCTTGATGTCGTAGGGCAGGCCCAGTTCTTCTAACAGCCACAGCACCCGCTGGGAGCGAGAGTTGTTTAGGTGGTGGACGGTAATCATCGCCTTGCGCTCCTAGATAAGTCGTTAAGCCCCAGTATCTCTGGGCCTGATATCCCTGCACCTAATTTGGTGGCGGCGTTGATGAATACAGGTATAAATCAAAACTGCAACGTCTCTCGTAGGGGCAAACGGCCGTTTGCCCTTACCCAAGTTCATGCTTCAATTCAGCAACACCCGGCGGCTTCTCCACCTAGGGTAGGCTCACCATGGTTTGTCTGGGCGCACAAAGCCAATAGTCAATCAAATAAGCCCTCTACGGTTTGGCGAAAAACAATCAGGGCATGGGTCTCCTGGGAGGGCTTCAGGGCTTCCATCAGCTGGTCAGAGACATCGTGGCTAACGATGGTTTTAAGCTCGATATTGGTGTTGTAGCCGGCGATATCTCCCATGCGTCTGCCGTGGCTGCCGGCCCCCTGGGCTGGCACCAGGGTGTAGCCAGAGACCTTGAGGTCATTCAGCAGTTGAATCAGCCGATTTTGCAGAACTGCTTCGCCAATGATGGTGACGAGGGTGGCTTTGTTTAAAGAAGACGACATAATGAACCTCCAAAAGAAAATGAGTTTTGATCAAAGTGAACGGCTAGGGTTCGGTAAAGAACCAACCTGCGGCTTCGCATCGGTTGCT
>DASQNN010000164.1:0-9461 GCA_035644955.1 Nodosilinea sp.
CACCCTCAACCGCTTGGGCTTTGAGACCGGGCGACTCAAAACCGGCACCCCAGCCCGGGTCGATCGCCGCTCGATCAACTTCGACGTGCTCGAACCCCAGCCCGGCGATGAGGACCTGCGCTGGTTTAGCTTTGATCCCGAAGCGTGGGTGGCGCGGGATCAAATACCCTGCCACCTCACCCGCACCACCGCCGAAACTCACCGGCTCATCCGCGACAACCTGCACCTGTCGCCGATTTACGGCGGCTGGGTCGATTCCAAAGGCCCCCGCTATTGCCCCAGCATTGAAGACAAAATCGTGCGCTTTGCCGACAAAGAAAGCCACCAGATTTTTCTAGAACCCGAGGGTCGCGACATTCCCGAAATCTACGTGCAGGGCTTTTCGACCGGTCTGCCCGAGCAGCTGCAGCTGGCCATGCTGCGCACCCTGCCGGGGCTAGAGCACTGCGCCATGCTGCGCCCCGCCTACGCCGTAGAGTACGACTACCTGCCTGCCACCCAGTGCTACCCCACGATGATGACGAAACGGGTGGCGGGGCTGTTTTGTGCCGGCCAGGTAAATGGCACCACCGGCTACGAAGAGGCGGCGGCCCAGGGCTTTGTGGCCGGGGTCAACGCCGCCCGCCTGGTGCGCGGTCAAGGGATGCTGGTGTTTCCCCGCGAGCAGAGCTACATTGGCACCCTGTTGGACGATCTATGTACGAAAGATCTGCGCGAGCCCTACCGTATGCTGACTTCGCGCTCGGAATACCGGCTGCTGCTGCGATCGGACAACGCCGATCAGCGCCTGACTCCTTTGGGCCGAGAGATCGGGCTAATTGACGATCGCCGCTGGGATATCTTTACCCGCAAATACGACAACATCACCGCCGAAAAAGAGCGCCTGCACGAAACCCGCATCAAAGAACACGACGAGCTGGGTAAGCAGATTGCGGCCGACACCGACCAGCGCATCAAAGGCTCGATTACCCTGGCCGACCTGCTGCGCCGCCCTGGTTTTCACTACGCCAAGTTAGAGCACTATGGTCTTGGCAATGGCGACCTTTTGCGCGAAGAGAAAGAAGGCGCGGAGATCGACATCAAATACTCTGGCTACATTCAGCGGCAGCAGAACCAGATTGACCAGGTGGCCAAAAATACCCATCGCAAGCTGCCCGAGTCGTTAGACTACATGACCATCGAAACGCTCTCTAAGGAAGCGCGGGAAAAACTAAACCAGATCAAGCCCCTAACTATCGGCCAGGCCTCTCGCATCGGCGGCGTTAACCCTGCCGATGTCAACGCCCTGCTGGTGTACCTGGAGATGCAGTCGCGGCGCGGTCAAGCGTCCCCCGTTGCAATTCGTTAGAATCAAGCCGATTCACCTGAGGGGCAAACGATGGCCAAGCCAGTTTTCATTACCGGGGCTTCGAGCGGCATTGGCTATGAGCTAGCTAAGGTCTGCGCCGCCCATCGCCACGACCTGATCCTCATTGCCCGGCGTGAAGAACCCCTGCTAGAGCTAAAGGCTCAGCTAGAGGCCGCCCACGGGGTGCAGGTGCTCACCTACCGAGGCGATCTCACCCTCTCCGACACCCGCCAGCAGTTCTTTGACTGGACGCAGTTTAAGGGCATTACCCCCTATGCCCTGGTCAACAACGCCGGGTTTGGTGATCTGACCACCTTTGCCGAGGCCGACTGGGAAAAGCAGAACGCGATGATGCAGCTAAACATCGTGGCACTGACTCACCTGACCCGGCTGTACCTGCCTGCCATGGTGGCCCAGGGGCAGGGCCGCATTCTCAATGTGGCGTCTCTGGCGGCATTTTTGCCCGGGCCTTACCTGGCTGTCTACTATGCCACCAAGGCCTATGTGCTGTCGTTGACTGAGGCGATCGCCTCTGAGCTCAAGGGAACCGGGGTAACGGCTACCACCCTTTGCCCTGGCCCCACCCAGTCTGAGTTTCAGGAGCGGGCCGAGGCCCAAAACGCCAAGCTGTTTCAGGTAGCCATGCCGACCGCCGCTGAGGTAGCCACCTATGGCTACGGGGCGATGGAAAAGGGGCAGCGCATCGCTGTCCACGGCGCTAAAAATAAGCTGCTGTCCTTCAGCACTCGTCTGCTGTCCCGCAGTCGCCTGGCCGATATCACTGGAAACCTACAAAAACCGGCATAGGTGGTCTGAGTGAGCGATGTCATTGCCCTACAGGCGCACCTAAATCAGCATTTGCAGCAGGTGGTGGGCGATCGCAGTCCCTTTTTTGCCTCCGCCAACCACTTTTTTGTGCAGCAGTACATTCAGCAAGAATTTTCTCGCTGGGGCGAGGTGACGGGCGATCGCTTTGACTTTCGGGGTCAGCAGCACACCAACTGGATATTGAACCTGCCGGGGCAAGATCCTAGCCGCCCACCAATTTTGGTGGGAGCCCACTACGACTCGGTGCCAGGTTCGCCTGGGGCTGATGACAATGCTACCGGCCTAGCCGTGCTGCTAGAGCTAGCCCGCGCCTTTGCTCAACAACCGGGGCGATCGCCCCTGCGCCTGGTTGCCTTTGACCTCGAAGAGTTGGGGTTTGTGGGCAGCCGCCGCTATGCCAAGGCCCTACACGAACAGGGCGAGTCTCTGGGGCTGATGCTGTCGCTGGAAATGCTGGGCTACTGCTGTCACCAGCCCCACTCCCAGACCTATCCAGCGGGGTTAGAGCGTTTTTACCCCGATCGCGGCAACTATATTGCCCAGATTGGGCTGTGGCAGAGCATTCCAACTATGGTGCGGCTGTGGCGGGGCTTTCGCGCTGCCGGGGTGCGAAGCCAATGGCTGCCGGTTGTGAACCAAGGCAAGTCAGTGCCCGATACTCGCCGCAGCGACCACGTGCCATTTTGGGATTTGGGCTACCCGGCCATTCTAGTAACCGACACCGCCAACTTGCGCAACCCCCACTACCACCAGCCTACCGATACCCTGGACACGCTGGATTTAGGGTTTCTGACCCAGGTGTGCCAGGGGCTAATTTACAGCCTGCGAAGCCTGTAGCTGCTGGGAGTCAACTCCAGCTTTGATCACCAGGGCGGGGTCTACCCAAGCTCCGTCGTACTTGAGGCCCCAGTGCAGGTGTGGCCCAGTGGTACTGCCAGTCATGCCGACTCGACCAATGCGCTGTCCCGCAGCGACCCGTTGTCCCTGGCGAATTTCGATGCCGCCAGCGCGATCGACCAGCACCCGACCCCCTTCTTTTTCAATTACAACGCTGCCCTGCATGTGGCAGTAGACATGGGTCCAGCGACCAGACTGAATAATGGCGGCAGTACCACAGGCGGTGTGGTCGTGCACCTCAATCACCTTGCCCTCCCACCAGCTGCGAATGTAGCTGCCCATAGGGGCGGCCAAATCTAGCCCGTAGTGGAACCGATGGCCCCCCATGGGGTGCTGCCGGTAGCCAAAGGGCGACGTGTAAGTGGTGAAGTTTTCTAGCGGGAATGAGGCTCCTATCCAGGGGTTGGCTGCGGCCGCTGCGGCGATCGCACTCTGCTCTTCAGCAACGACCTGGGGAGTCGATTGAATCAGTTCTGCCATAATGCCAACGCCAACGCTTAGCGCAACAATCCAGCCGAGGGCTTGCGCCCCGCTACGGTGACCATTCATAGGTGCAAAAATTGAGTGGGTTAAAACCCGGCCTAGTACGATTGCCTTCCTAAAGATAGTTCAAATGTACTAATTTGCCAAGCGTTTCTACTCAATTTGACCTATGCCAGGCGATAGAGGGGTCGTGCCCTCACTCTTTGCCCGGTTCAAGGGCAGGGAGCTCGCTACTGGGCGGCTCTAGCACCTCGACAGTGCCGGTCTCACCGTCGAGCCGCACCCACTGGCCGGTGTGGAGGCGCTGAGTGGCGTTGGTTATATCCATGACGGCTGGAATGCCGTACTCGCGGGCCACAATGGCTCCGTGGGAGAGGCGACCGCCGACTTCGGCGATGAGGCCCTGGGCGCGGGCCAGCAGCGGTGCCCAGCCGGCATCGGTGTAGGGCACCACGAGAATAAACGGCCCCTCGATCGCGGTGGCGGTCTCGAGCTGAGTGATGACCTGCACCGGCCCGGCCACTACTCCGGCACTGGCCCCAATGCCGGTGAGCTTTTGCTGAACGGTGGCGCTCGTCATGGGCAGCAGCCCGCGGCTGGGGGGCTCGTTGCCAAAGACCAAGTAGGGCACGGCGGCCATGCGCTTGTCTTGGTCGTACTGGGTTTTGCGCTGGTCAATCGATTCCTGCATTTGCGCCCCAGCGGACACCTCACCGGCCGCAACCAGGGACTGAATTTCTTCCAGGGTGAGAAAGAAAATGTCGTCTCGCTCTTTGAGATGGCCCTGCTGCTGCCACCGAGCGGCTAGGGCCAGAAGGCTCCAGCGCAGCTCGGCCAGCAGCCGGTTATAGAGGGTGTTTACTTGGCCCTTGAGATCGAGGCGGCGCTGCACCAGGGCTGCTTTGCCCGTGGGCGGAACGGTGGCCGGTTTGGGCGGGGGGGGCTGCCGCACGAACTGAGCCAGCAGTTCGCGCACCGGGCCAGGATTCTCCTGCCAGGTGGCGACGGCGATGTCGGTGCCCACGGGGCTGAGGTAGCCGTATTCGGCAATGAAGCGGCTCATTTCCTGGAGTAGCGGCTCGCCATCGGTGCTCTCGGCCAGGGCGGTCATCAGCGACGAGCTGTCGGTAATGCGGTTGATCTCGGGGGTGGAGAGGGTCTGGCGAATGTCGTGGGCGATCGCCCTCACCCGGTCCAGGGCGGCAATTTCGGCGTTTTGCTCTGGGTTGAGGCTTTCTTCGGGCACCTTAAACAGGGCGCGCCGCAGGGCAAAGCTCAGCGGCCCCAGGATGTTGAAGTAGGTGACCTGCCGGAGCAAATCGAGTACGGTCTCTGCCCGCGCCAGCAGCTCGGCTGGGGTCAGAGAGTCTCGGGGCGTGGCGGCAAGGGCCTCTAGGGCAGGGCTAAAGCGATCGCTATTGGCTTGGGCAAACTGCTGCTCTAGCTTGAGTTCGCGGCTCACCAGGCGCGCCAGGCCAGGCCCGTTGCGCAGGGTAGACCTCAGGGGCGGGCGGCTAAATTTGGCCCCGCGGGTCAAAAATTCCAGACTCTCAGGCGGTAGCCCCATGCGGCGAAAGATATCCCCCAGCAGCGTGGCGTTGAAGTAGGCGTGGGCGTGGTGCAGGGTGGCGGTGGCTTCAAAATCGAGGCCGCGGGCGCGATCGCCCAGCACCACCGTAAAAATTTCTCCCCACACGCCGCAGGTCAGGGGCCGGTTGATCGACCAGGTCAGCGGGCGAATGGTGCCGGGGATCACCTCGGCGGCAATTTTGCGCGTCCACAGCGGCTGTAGGGTGGTAATGGGGCGGCTCTGCAACAGCCACAGCGTTTCGCCATCGTAGCTCCACTCGATGTCTTGGGGCACGCCCTGGTAGCGGCTCTCCAGGTGGCGGGCCAGGTAGGCCACCTGCTGGAGCAGGCGCGAGGGCACCTGCCCACTGCCCTCCACCGTCAGCGTCAGGGCTTCAGACAGCTGCCAGTCGGCCGCGGCAATGTCGGCCAGGGGCGGCACATCCTCGGGCTGCACCAGCACCCGGTACTGCTCGGGGGTGATCTGGCCTGAAACCACCTGGTCGGCGCCGCCGGGCAGCGCCTCGATCACCACCGCGTCGCCGCAGCGGGCAATCGGGTCGCGGCTAAAGGCCACTCCCGAAAACTGACCCTGCACCTGCTGCTGCACAATCACCGCCAGGCCCCGCTCGGGCAGGCCCTGGCTCTGGCGGTAGGCCAGTGCCCGCTGGGAGTTGTAGGACGAAAACACCCGCACGATCGCCGCCGCCAACTCCTCCTGGTCGGTGATGTTCAAAAATGACTGGTAGATCCCCGCCGCCGAGGCGGTGCCGGTGTCCTCATCCTGGGCTGACGATCGCACGGCCAAAGGCTGGGTGGGGGAGGGCTCTGCGATCGCCAGCAGGGCGGTCGGGTCGTCGCCCGCCGGCAGCACGTAGCCGCGGGGCACCGAGTAGCCCCAGGCCCGCAGCTGGCCCAGGGTAGCGGCTTTATGGCCAAATTTGGCGG
Source organism: Nodosilinea sp. (assembly GCA_035644955.1). Classification (GTDB taxonomy): domain Bacteria; phylum Cyanobacteriota; class Cyanobacteriia; order Phormidesmidales; family Phormidesmidaceae; genus Nodosilinea. The sequence goes on from DASQNN010000164.1 coordinate 6,074, forward strand.
CATCGAGGGGTTGGTCGAGGGCAACCAGGCCGCGATCGCCGCGAAAAAACCGAAACATGGTGCGAGACTCCAATCGTCCTTCATCGTCGGGCAAGTCGAGATCGTCGGGCAGCTTTTGGTAAATCCAGGCGATTAGCCCGCTGAGGCAGGTCATCGCCAGCACCAGGGCGCCATCCTGGTGGCGCAGGGCGGTAATCAGGGGCAGCAGTACCAGCGACAGCAGCCGTCCCTGGCGCCGTTCGCGAAAAATTGTAAACCCCAGCCCGCTGAGCATAAACGTCAGCAGCGCCGTGGGCCAGTCGTACACCGCAATGCCCCACACCACGTTGGTGGTGCCCGCTCCCTTGGCAAACCAGTAGCGCCCCATTACCAAACCAATCAGGGCAATAATTTCCCACACCGGATCCGCTGGGAAGTAGTACCGGGCCAGCAGCACCACCCCGATACCCTTGGCCGCCTCCAGCAGCACGGCCACAATGCCCGCCACCTTGCCGCCGTGGTAAAAGGCCGCCGAAACCCCCACATTGCCCGTGCCCACCCGCCGCAGCCGCTGCCCCGTCAGCAGGCGGGTAGACCACCCCGTCAGGGGCAACCCTCCCACAATCGGCGACAGCACAAAAATTAAAAAGGCACCCCAAACCTGGGTTAGGGTCATGGCAATTGACTTAAAAGACTACGGTTGAAAAACAACGGGCAGGAGAGGTTTAGGGTCAAAGGTCTTGGTTTTGGTATCGGGCTTAGCTCTGCTGCTTAAACCTTACACCGTGGACCGTGAACCCCTCAGGGCGCAAACCGTTTGCCCACCTCTAATTCTCGTAGGGCCTCAATCTTCGTAGGGCCTGATGTCGTACTGCACAAAGGGCTGCGGGTGGGCAGGCGGCGGCAGCGGCTGCCTTTCGTAGTAGTAGTGAGGGCTAGGGGGCATGCGCATGGGGTATATCACTTGAGGCGGCTGTTGGGTGCGCCGTTGTAAATGCATTAACCACAGAGCAATGATGGCAAAGGCCGTGCCACCCGCTAGCATCAGCATCATAAACAGCCCCAAAATGCCCCACAGAATCATGGTTTGGGTTTCATTGTTGCGGGGAATGGACTCAATCAGCCGCACCTGCTGGGAGGTCATGGTCTCTACCGCGGCCTGGTAGGTGTCGAGCTGCTCTAGCACCTTGTCGGTTTCGGCCTGCTGCCGCTCAAGCTGGACCTTGAGATCGTCGGCCAGGTTTTTTTGGGCGCGCAGTTCATCTTGCAGGCTGGTGACCAGGTCTTGCTGCCGGGTCAGGTCACGCTCGAAGCGATCTTGCAGTATCTCTTGGCCCACGCCGGGGGGCGGCGGCACCGGCACCGTCTGGATGTTGAGGCTGTCGGTAGGAGGCGGTGGCGGCAGCGTAGAGGTTTGGCTCGGCCCCGATCGCACCAGCAACGACAAAACAACCAGTGCTCCCCCGGCCGCACAACAGGTGATTAAGATGGGCTTTTCCTTCGTCAATCCCTGCAAAATCTCATTCCCTTGTAGTGGTGGTGGCCCGTTAGATTTTCAGGAACTGTCAGGAGCGGGCTAAAGGCCATGACTAAACCCAGGGTCAGAACTACCGCAGATACAGCCCCAAAGTTAGCAAGGTAGAGAACGGTGGGTCTTTTGAATGATGACAACAGAGCCCAAAAGACCCTTGGACCCAAGAAATGTTAGGAAACATCCCAGGGGAACCCTCGATTTTTCGAGGTTTATCATCAAATTATTATACATTGGCCCAGAATTGGCACAACAAATATACTAATACCCCCTTTAGACAGACCCAGCTAGCCCTGGAGGTAGACCGCCCGTAGCGACAACCCAGGCTCGATCGCGCAGCAAAAAACCGGGTTTCCAAAGGTTTGGCCAGCTTTAAGCAGCCCCTTTAGAAACCCGGTGGCGGTGACGAGTTGTAGTGACGATAGCGGCCGTTCTTGTACCCGCTAGTTGAACGAGCACTCCACCGTGATTTTCAGGTTGCTCTCTGCGGTGCCTTTAGTAACGTAAGGAACTCCTGCCTCTCCGCCGACCTTGAGGCCGAACTCCAGGGTGACTTTTTCGACGTTGGCGGTGGCCATGTCTTTGAAGGCGTTCATGGTGTAGCTGGTATACGTGCGAATAGTGCCTTCAATGGCCTTAAAACTTTGGGCGGCGTGAACCTGAGCTGCCTGGTGGGCTGGGTTCCACCCCTTGGCAGTGCGGGTGGTCTCGCCATAGGGATCTGAGCTAGGGCCTGGGGCCGAGTTGGGAGCGACCACATCGTCGGTGGCCTCCATGTAGATCTCGGTGCCATCCTCCAGGCGGATGGGTACCAGTTGGGTCATAGTGCACACTCCGATGGTTCAAGATGCGTATCCAACTGTTAGAGTGCCCGCACCAGCGCAGGTCTTACCATCTCTGGCCTTAGGGTTTGTGCCGACAGTTTTCCGTACTCTAACCGCCCCCCTAATGCTTCAGATTTTGTTTATAAAAAAGGGAGGGATTTATGGGCGAGAGGGCAGTGATGGCTGATCTAATGACCGATACACACGTCAGGAATGACGAATTTTTGTACCCCGCTGAGGACGCCCAGCAGATTTTGAGTCTTGCGATCGCCCGGCAGACCGAGTCGGGCGAGCTCTCCCGTACCCAGCTGCTAGAAATTGCCGACGAGTTGGGCATCTCCGCCGACACCATCGCCGCCGCCGAGCGCGAGTGGGATATTAAGAAATACGAACTCGCCGACAAAAGACTGTTTGACAGCCAGCGCCAGCAGCGATTTCAGCACAACCTGGCCCAGTTCTTAATTATCGGCGGCTGTGTGCTGGTGTTTCAGCTGGTCACCGGCGGCTGGCTCTGGAACAGCCTGTTGTACCTAATCTTTGGCCCCTGGGCTATACAGGTGAGCTGGGATGCCTGGCGCATCTACCGCCCCAACGAGTACGCCTACCGCCGAGAGTTTGAGGGCTGGCGGCGTAAGCAGCAGGTCAAGCGGGCGGTCGGCGGCGCGGTGCGCCGACTGTTTGGGCCGTCGTAGTTTTGGCTGCCTAGTTTTGGCTGTGAGGCGGTGCATCGCTACGCGGATGCACCCTACGCGTGGACGTGAGTCGTCTCTGCGGTAGGGGATTGAACGCGCGATTCACCAGCGGTAACGACGTTTAATTTCACCCAGTCAAACCATTCCTCTAAGCCTTCCCCTGTCTTGGCCGAAACCGGAATAATGGTGCAGTCGGGGTTCATCTGCCGCACGTTGGCTGCAATCTGCTCGATGCTCACCTCTAGATACGGGGCCAGATCCACCTTGGTAATCAGCAGGCAGTCGGCCTCCTGAAACATGATTGGGTACTTGAGGGGTTTGTCTTCCCCTTCGGTAATGCTTAGCAGGGCGACTTTGGCGTG
>DASQNN010000165.1:0-4541 GCA_035644955.1 Nodosilinea sp.
ACCAGCAGGGCATAGGCGTTGTAGGCATCGCGACCGACAAACAGCAGCAGATTGCCGACCATGTGCACCAGCACAAAGGTGATCAGCGCCAGCCCAGTAAACCCAGTGATGAACTTTTTGCCCATTGATGAGCGATAGAACCTCAGCAGAGGAGAGGCGTTGGTGGGAGAGGCTTGTGGGTCTTGTTTAGGGGCTTTGAGGGTGTTGGTCATGGTTCATCCTGCACGCTCTCGATTTGCTCAATTACGCGGCGAATTTCAAAGGCATCGGCGGCGTCGGGGTGTTGGTAGAGGTAGCGCTCCAGGTCAAGCCGAGCCTGATCGAGCAACCCCTGCTGATAGTGGATGAGACCGCGATCGCGCCATTCGGTCACCGTCTCGGGATGAATCAGCAAAATGCGGTTAATGGCATCGAGTGCCTTGGGGACATCTCTATTTTGCAGATAAATCATCTTCAGGTTGGTCAGCATTCGCACCAAAAAAGTGGTCGGCGTAATGGGGGCTAGGTACTGAGGCTCTAGCCGGGCCGAATCGCCAAACATTTGCTTGAGCCGCTCTTGACAGTCTTGCTCAAACATAATCTCGCCCCGATGAAACGGATCCACAAAAATATCCATTTCCGCTACGGTAGGGCGAATTAAGAAATGCCCCGGCATGCTGATGCCCACCATGGGAAAGCCGACGCGGTTGGCCAGCTCCAGGTACACCAGCGACAGGGTGATGGGAATGCCCACCTGCCGCTCTAGCACCTGGTTGAGAAAGCTGTTGCGGGGGTCGTAGTAGTCGATGCTGTTGCCGCGAAAGTTAAGATCGGCATACAGGTAGTCGTTGATGGCGCCAATGATTTTGAGCGGGTAGGGATCCGCCGGCAGCTTCTGCCTCAGGGTTTCGGCCATGCGATCGAGCCTGGCCAGGTAGTCGTCAACGACCAGGTAGGGGTAGTCTTCTTGGGCAATGTACAGAGCGGCCCGGGCCAAACTGACCTGATCTATAGGCCGTTGCAGCTCTTGGTAGAGGCGCTCTCGGGGTAGTGCAGTATTGGTCATTTAGGCGTTGTAGTCCTTACCGCTGCCATAGAACAGGCTATCGCGCCAACGAAGGCTATAGTACCGCTGAACCGGGGGGAGTGACTCAAATACTGGACTTAGAGCCCGAGCCAGGGGTTCTAGAGCGCTGTACCCGGCCAGGCTGCCGTAGTGCCCCAGCCAGCTCACCAAGGCCCCCACCCCCACCTGAGGAATGATCTTAGCAACTAGAGCCGGGTGTTTGAGGGAAGTCACCGCCAGGGTTTTAGCCAGGGCCTGAAACTGCACCACATCCTGCAAAAAAGGTTTGAGGGTGGGTTCGCCCAGGTCGGCCATGGCGGCAAAAATCGCCGTCAGCATCGTGTTGATGTGCTGCTCGGAGAGAGTTTGGTCAATCCCCACGCTCATGGATTTTTGAAACAGCCAGGTCACCGATAGGTTGGGCTGATAGGGCTGAAGCGCGCCCAGGGCAGTGGAGCCGAGGCGATCGCTCCCCAAAGCCCCATCAATACCATTCACCAACCGCTCCAGGTGGCGAATCATCGCCCCAAACCCGCCAAAGCTGAGGGGCGACTGGCTGCCGCTGCTGTCGCCCACCGCCAGGGTGCGCCCCCAGGGGTAGCGCAGCGGGCTCTGCTTGTAGCAGGGGAAAAAGCCAAACAAGGCCCGCTGCACCCGCAACTCTGCCAGATTCACCTGCTGATACTCCGGCAGCAGGGTCCAGTACTCTTCAAAGAATTCGGTGAGGCTCAGCCGTCTGGGGTCGGCATCCATATAGGTGAACAGGTAGGTCGTGCGCCCATCCCGCGCCGGGAAGGCCTCCCAGAAGTACTGGCACTGGTGCCGCAGCGGCGTAAACGACACCAGCAAATCGCCCCTGTCGTTCTGCGGGAAGCCCTGGGCACAGGTGCCCACCACCAGGCACACCGCATCGGGCTGGCGCGCTCCCCGCGCCTGACCCACCAGGGGCGAAAAGTGCCCCATCGCATCGATCAGCAGGCGCGTGGTGAAGGGCTGCTCGGCCTTTACCCGCACGCCGTTGGGATGCACCCAGGCCGAGTCGAAGGCGGTGTGCTCAAACAGCTGACCCCCCGCGGCTAGAAACTTGGCCTTGAGCCGCTCCAGCAGGCCCCTGGGGTCTACTCCCACATTCAGCACGTCGTTGACCCAGAGCGGGTCGCCGTCGCCAAATTGAATTCGGGCCGGGTTGTACTCCGAGGCGATCGCATCCTCCAATTCTTCTGCTGTCAACAGACCCAGCTCTGTCAGCGCGGCCAGCTCGCGCCGAGAGATATTCCACTCTTGCTCACGCCCCTGCAATCGGCCCCGCTCTAGTAGAGCAACTCGCCAGCCCCGCTGGGCCAGCCCGGCCCCCACCAGCACCCCCAGGGTGCCGCCGCAGATTACCACGTCCCACTCGACCGAGGCCAGCGGTGTGTCGGCCTGGTAAATGACCTGCTGCTGGGGCAGGTTGCCGCTACGGTAGCGCAGCCACAGGTCGTCGGCCTGCTGAAGCCCTGCTAGAGGGTGGCCAGGTAGGCCCGCGAGCATTTGTTCAGTCAGGCTCATGGAATGCTTTGAGGGGGCAGAGGATATAGAGCCATGGTCCTGTTGGTTGAGACATCAAGAACTCCAAACAAACGTTCAAACGTTTGAACGTCTGTTTGGGAAGGGTCTCAATCAGACGGGCTATAGCTGTGATTTCAGTTTAAATCTAAACCTCCTGAACCACAGGCGACAGGGCAGTGCTGAACTAACGACAAAAAAGCAGCTTCAGGGTTGAAGCTGCTACAAACAAATCAGCGATAGTAACGAGAAAATTAGAAGTTTTGCCTGGGCAACAACTCTACCGTTTGAAGAAGCCTTTAACGGAATCTACAACGCCTTCGGCAGAGTCGCGAGCAGCGTTGCCGACATCTTCAACATTATCTTGGCCCCGATCCAACTCTCTTTGGGCCTTGCGACCGAGCTTTTTAGCGTCGATGCCGCTGCTGGCGTCGGTTCCTTTATCTACGCCAGCCGGTACACCACCCCGACCTTCCTGGAGCCGAAGCTTGACCTGGTTGACCGTATTGCCATCCTTAGTGATGCGGCTAAATTCACGCTCGGCCCGTCCTTGCACAATGTCTCCGGCTTCGTTACCCAGGGCTACGGCTGGGGTGCTAAAGCTAAACAGCAGGCCAGAGCCAATGACAAGAGTAGCGAGGCCAACGCACATGATGCGCTGAAGCTTTGCCGCGATCGCATTAAAAGTCATAGAAAATCTCCTAAGAAAGTCGTACCTACCAGTGAGTGGTAAATACTGGTGTTGCTTAGTTATAAGCGGGTGAATAGCCAGCCAGTATCGCCCCCCCGGCAGACTTGACCTCGATATTTAGGTACAGATTGAACCAAAAGTTTCTCTTACCTCTGGCTGAGGTTGAGGCGCCTAAAACCTCAGCTTGGTACCTGCTCCAGCCGCGCGTTGAGCGGGCCCAGCAGTTGTTGCAGCCAACCAATCACTCTATTGTGGAGATTGCCCTGCGGTGCGGGTTTAACAGCCATAGCCCCCTGAGCCAACAGTTTCGGTGGGCGATCGGCACCACCCCCAGCGCCTACCCAGCGAAAGGTCCATGGCCATGAAATTTGTGCTCTACAGCAAGCCCGGCTGCCACCTGTGCGAAGGCTTAGAAGAAAAACTGGTGGCCGCCGCCCACCTGCCCTTTGAGCTAGAAGTGCGCGACATAACCACCCGCGACGATTGGTTTCAGCGCTACCAGTACGAGATTCCGGTACTTTGCCAGGTGCGTGAGGGCAACTCAGGGGCAGAAGAAATTCCCTTGCCGCGGCTGTCTCCCCGCGCTCCCCAGGCCAAGGTGGAGCAATTGATACAGACTTATCTGGGCCAGAGTAAGGCAGAATAGGGCAACTTCAATGATGTGAGGAGTTGCTGACATGAAGCTGCGCCAACTGCTTGAGGACTTGCCCGCCGGGCTGATCGAGGCTGGGTTTTCGCTGCCCCAGGGAATGGGCGACCCTGACATCAAAGGCATCTGCACCAATTCCCACGCCTGCCAGCCGGGGGATGTGTTTATTGGCATGCCCGGTACCCGAGTCGACGGCGGCGAATTTTGGCCCAGCGCGATGGAGTCTGGGGCCGCAGCGGCGCTGGTGTCTGCCCAGGCTTTACAGGCTCGCCCCGTAGAGAGCGATGCCTGCGTGGTGCCCATGACCGATATGTCGGTGGCCTGTGCCGAAGTGGCGGCGCGGTTTTACCACTATCCGGCGCAGCAGATGGGGCTGGTGGGGGTAACGGGTACCAACGGCAAAACCACCACCACCCACCTGATTGAGCATCTACTAAACGCAGCCGAGCAGCCCACGGCCCTGCTGGGGACGCTCTACACCCGCTGGCCGGGGCACCAGCAAACCGCCCTCTACACCACCCCCTTCTCCGTAGAACTCCAGGCGGAGTTGGCCAAAGCGCGGGATGCGGGCTGTCGCTATGCGGTGCTGGAAGTAAGCTCCCACGCCCTAG
>DASQNN010000166.1:0-5366 GCA_035644955.1 Nodosilinea sp.
GGTGATGGTGGGAGCACTTATTGGGCAGGACGCTATGCAACTATCTTTCAACGAATGCAAGCTCTTGGTCTATGTTTTGTAGGGCCGCAGTATCCGTATGGTCGCAGCGCAACGCCCTGGCCAGAAGAGTTGCCTCAAGACAGTAAAAATGTTCCTACTTATTACCATTCTCGACAAACCCCTGAAACAGCATCGCGACAATTAGACTTTGTTTTTGCTTCTAAAAATATGCTTGCGGATATACATGTTCAGGCCCTGAACCAGCCATCTCAGTGGGGAGCAAGTGATCACTGTAAAATTGAAATAAACTTATAGACTTATGGTACGGCTCTCACCCAAAATGATCACCCTAGAGGAGTTTCTGGAACTGCCAGAGACTAAGCCTGCTAGCGAATTTGTGGATGGTCAAATTCTTCAAAAGCCCATGCCCCAAGGGAAACATAGTGTCATTCAGGGTGAGTTTGTTCCGTTTATCAACACCGGACTTAAACCTAAGCGAATTGCTCGCGCCTTCCCAGAATTACGCTGCACATTTGGTGGGCGCTCTGTGGTTCCAGACGTTGCGGTGATGGCATGGAACCGCATTCCCCGCGATGGGAATGGCGAAGTTGCTAACACCTTTGCGATCGCCCCCGACTGGGCTATCGAAATCCTGTCTCCAGACCAGAGCCAAACCCGAGTGACCAAAAATATTCTCCATTGCCTGCGACACGGCGCTCAGATGAGCTGGTTAATTGACCCTGACGAGCAAACCGTCTTTGTCTACCGTCCTAAGCAAGAAACCGAAGTCTTTGACCAACCCGAAGATGCCCTACCCATGCCCCCCTTCGCGACCGACCTTTCCCTGACGATCGCAGCACTCTTTGGCTGGCTTCTGGAATAAAATTCTCTTGCCTTTAGCTCGTGGGTCACAGCAGTATCTCTTTCGTTGACCCAAAGGGGAGTTGGTGCCCCACCCTCCCCACCTCCCCCACGCCCTACCCCCTACCCCTAACGCCCCATGCTCAGCCGCGTCGCCGACTCAATCTACTGGATGAACCGCTACGTCGAGCGGGCCGAAAACGTGGCTCGCTTTGTAGATGTCAACCTGAATCTGCTGCTGGATGCGCCGCCTGGGATGGAGCAGCAGTGGGAACCGCTGGTGAGAACCACGGGTGACCAGGCGAGGTTTCAGGCGCGCTACAGGGAACCGACGGCAGAGAATATTTTGCGGTTTTTGACCTTCGATCGCGACTACCCGAACTCGATCATTTCCTGCCTGCGATCGGCGCGGGAAAATGCGCGATCGGTGCGGGAGGTGATCTCCTCGGAGATGTGGGAGCAGGTGAACTCGTTTTACTTGATGGTGAATGAAGCGGCAGACGGGGGCCTGCTATCGGAGCTGCACAACTTTTTCCCCGAGGTGAAAATGGCCAGTCACCTGTTTGCTGGGGTGATGGATGCCACCATGGCCCACACCGAGGGCTGGCACTTTGGCCAGTTGGGGCGGCTGCTAGAGCGGGCCGACAAAACCGCGCGCATTCTCGATGTGAAGTACTTTATTTTGCTGCCTTCGGTCACCGATGTTGGTTCGCCGCTGGATGACCTGCAGTGGATTGCGCTGCTGAAGTCGGCCAGCGCCTACGAGATGTACCGCAAGCGCCAGTACCGCATTACCCCCCAGGGAGTAACGGAGTTTTTGATTTTGAATCGGGAGTTTCCGCGATCAATTCAGTTTTGTTTGCTCGAGGCAGAGCGATCGCTGCACTGCATTTCGGGCACCCCGACCGGTACATGGAGAACGGGCAGCGATCGCGCCCTGGGTCGCCTGCGCTCCGAACTCGACTACCTCACCATCGAAGAAATTACCCAGCGGGGGCTGCACGAGTTTCTCGACGATCTACAAACCCGCCTCAACACCGTCAGCGAGAACATCTTCGCCGACTTTTTCGCCCTTGAGCCGGCGTAACCGCCCTAGGGCGTGTCATCAATTTTGGCTAAAGTCCTGATGACATCAGCATTGCCACGCCCGACCCCAAAAATAGGCTAGGGGCTGTAACCCCTGATTCGTAAGCCATCGGCGGCTAATTGATGACAGCCCCTAGCGCAGCAGCACCAGCAGCAGACTCAGCAGCAGTAGCCCCCCCAGGGCCATCAGCCCGCGGTGGTTGCGAATCCAAAAACTGATCTGCTGTCCCGGCGAAAGGGCCGGCAGCTCTAGTTCCTTAGCCGCATTTACAGAGCGATACAGAGTGCAGGTTTCGGCGTGGGGGCGCTGAGGAAAGTTGCAGGTGTCATCGGCGTCGTATAAACAGGTGGCGCAGAGGGCCTCGTCGCCCTCAGTGCGGTGCAGCGGCATGCCCGGATGCCCATGGGCCTTGAGGGTCAGCCGACAGCGGGGGCACTGAATGGTGGTGGGTTCGATGGTGGCCTGGCAGCGGGGGCACGAAAGCATGGCAACGAGAGCATCACTGTCCGTATCCTAGCCCAGGGGTGGGTTAGGCCGTTGGGTAGCGCCTCACCTGGTACTCCCGCGAGTCGATCATGCGGTGGGAGAAGGTGGCCGCCGCCTCAAACTGCTGCTGCACCGCATCTAAAGCATCCTGGGGAATTGCTTTCCACTGTTCGCGGGTTTGCCAGCGAATAACCACGGCCACCTGGTCGAGCGAATCGGGCGAAATCCACACTTCCTTGGAGATAAAGCCAGGGTACTGGCTGAGGGCCGGTGTCCAGATTTCGTTGTCCAGGCGAGTAAAGGTTTCACGGTGGTCGGGGTCAACCGCAAAGGTGAGCCATTCAATCACCATCAGGATGTCTCCTCGGTCAGACGGGCAATTTGGGCCTCGAAATAGGCCTGTTGAGTACCCAGCACCCGCGCCAGCACCAGCCCCTCGCGGTAGGCGGCCAGGGCCGACGGGGTGGCCCCCAGCTGCTCATGCACCTGGCCCAGCTGGTCGTAGGCGGCCATCATGCCGTAGGCACTGTGGGCCTGCTGCTCAACCAGCAAGAGCTGTTCGTAGAGGTAGCTGACATCGGCCCAGCGCCCCAGGGTTTTGTAGATCTCGGCCAGCTCGCTGATGGCGATGGCGGCGCTCTCTAGCTGCTGCTGTTCAATGGCGTTGGTGTAGGCAACCTGGTACTGGCGGGCCGCCGTGGCGAGATCGCCCAGGGCGCGATAGTTGCGGGCGACCTGATGCTGTAGGGGAGCAATCTGCGGCCAGAGGCTTTCATCGGCCTGATAGAGGGTGAGCAGGCGCTGCTGTTGGGCGATCGCCCCGGCAAACTCCTGGGCCTGCTCTAGGTTTTCGGCCCGCAGCCCCAAGTAGCGAATCTCGTCGCTGCGGAACGAGTCGGCTGCGGCCAGGGCCACAAGCTCGCCGTAGACCTGGGCGGCCTGATCAAACTGAAACCAGTCGGCCCGCAGAGCCGCCAGGATGTCGAGCTGGCGGCGGTGCTCAAGGCGATCGCCAGCCAGCAGGGCAGCATCGGCCAGGTCGCGGCGAGTTTCAGCGGCGGCATCGACATCCCCCAGCACCACGTAGGTGGTTGCCATGCGCTCCAGCAGGGCACGGTCTTCCGGCAGCACTAGGTCAGCGCGAATTTCGTTGAGCCGCACCGCGTAGAGCTGGAGGTCTTGGGTGGCGGTGCGATCGCGCAGCCACTGCCCCACCCGCTCAATGGCCGTCACCTCGGCCTCGACACCCAGCAAGCGACGGAGGCGAATCTCCCGCCGCCAAATACTGCGGGCCGGCTCAAGCTGATCGGCTTGGGCCAGGGCTTCGGCTTCCAGCGCCAGCCGGTCGAGTTCCTGCTCTAGGGCGTAGAGTTCCAGCGGGCTGAGGGGACGCGACACGATTGGCCTGGGCAGCAGCGGGTCGAGGGGGTCGTCTTGCAGCGGGTCGGCCAAAAAGGGAAAGCGAACTGCTGGCGGCAGGGCTTGGCTCAAAGCCCGGGGTGCGGTGCCGAGGGTGAGTGCGATCGCCAGCGCCAGCGGGCCAGTGGCGCGATGTAGCATTCCCTCACTAAACCAAAATCGGTGTTTAAAAAACTGACGGGGCAACGATCTTTCCCAAGCTGCCCACCTATCATAAACGCCGCCCGTGCCCTAATGTGACAACCCCTTAACATCTCCTGGAGACCCACCATAGCAGTAGCCGCCATCCTGTAACCTGGAGATTCGACGGCGGTTAAACCGTCTTGCCTAGAGCCATTACTAAACCCTTTGCAAGCCTCGTTTCAGACTATGCATTCCACCGCATCCCCGACTGTTTCGACCCCCAAGCGCACCGTTCGGATCGTGTCTCGCAAGAGCCAGCTGGCGCTGATTCAAACTCACTGGGTGCGGGACGAGCTCCAGCGGCATTTTCCTGAACTCGCCTTTGAAATCGTCACCATGGAAACCCAGGGCGATAAGGTGCTCGACGTGTCGCTGTCTAAAATTGGCGACAAGGGGCTATTTACGCAAGAACTCGAAGACACCATGCTGCGCGGCGACAGCGACTTTGCGGTGCACTCCCTCAAAGACCTGCCCACCCGCCTGCCCGAGGGGCTGATGCTGGGCTGTGTCACCAAACGTGAAGACCCCGCCGACGCCCTGGTCGTGCACGAAAAGAATAAAGACAAAACCCTGGCCACCCTGCCCGAGGGCGCGATCATTGGCACCTCGTCGCTGCGGCGGCTGGCTCAGCTGCGCCACCACTACCCCCACCTCACATTTAAAGACATTCGCGGCAACCTCAACACCCGCCTGCGTAAGCTCGACGAGGGCGGCTACGACGGCATTATTTTGGCGGCGGCGGGGCTGCACCGCATGGATATGAGCGATCGCATCCACGAGATTTTGCCCCCCGAGATCTCCCTCCACGCCGTGGGGCAGGGGGCGCTGGGCATTGAGTGCCGCACTGGCGATGCCGACATTCTCAAGCTGCTGAGTGTGCTTTCCCACACCCCCACCACCGCCCGCTGCCTGGCCGAACGCGCCTTTCTGCGGGAGCTAGAGGGTGGCTGTCAGGTGCCGATCGGCGTCAACACCAGCCTCAATGGCGACACCCTCACCCTCACTGGGCTGGTAGCTAGCCTTGACGGTCAACAGGTGATTAAAAACACCGTGCAGGGCTCCACCACCGAAGCCGAAGCCCTGGGAGCCCAGCTCGCCGAGCATCTGCGGGCCGAGGGTGCCCAGTCTATTTTGGACGAAATCAACGCCACCAGCCGCGCCTAGGGCAAGCGGAGGCGATGGCACCATTCCCTTGAGACAACGGGGGTGGCTCTGATTGGGCTGAGCCAAGCTAGTACTTGACCAAGCTATATTGTGGCAGGCTCCAACGGCCTAGGATTCGGGGTGTACGGTTTACGGCAGGCCCAAAACCTGAAACCCAAAACCTGAA
>DASQNN010000167.1:0-4488 GCA_035644955.1 Nodosilinea sp.
GCCCCCGCCACCTACGCCATGGCCCTGCGCATTTGGCCCCAGGAAGCGATCTCCTGGCAAGAGGCCCAGGACCGCCTGCGCCAGAGCTTTCTCGCCGTACTCGACCAGCACGGCCCCGCCCAGGTGACCGACATTCTCGATCTGGGCTGCTCAGTGGGCATCTCGACCCTCAGCGTCCATCGCCACTACGCCCGGAGAAATCCGGTGCGCACCGTGGGCCTCGACCTCTCGCCCTACATGCTGGCGGTGGCCCAGTCGCAAGATCCCCAGGGCGAAGCCCAGTGGGTGCACGCCCAGGCCGAGGCGACCGGCTTCCCCGATGCCGCCTTTGATCTAGTCACCCTGCAGTTTGTCGCCCACGAGCTGCCCCGCTCTGCCACCCAGGCCATTTTTGCCGAAGCCATGCGGGTGCTGCGCCCTGGCGGTGCGATCGCCATTGTCGACAACAATCCCCAGTCGCCCGTCATCCAGGCCTTGCCCCCGGTGTTGTTTACCCTGATGAAAAGCACCGAACCCTGGAGCGACGACTACTACACCTTTGATTTAGAAACGGCTTTGACGGAGGCGGGGTTTGAATCGCCCGTAATGGTGCCTAGCGATCCTCGCCACCGCACCCTGGTAGCGCGTAAGACAGACGGGTAAGGGACGCAAGGCCTGTACCCAAGGCAATCTCCATAGCCCTGACATTTGTAGCCTGACAAAGGAGTTGAGGATAAAGTGCGTCCGCAGAAATACGGGTAGAATAGGCTCAGTGCTGGCGTGGGATAACCTGGCAGTGGCAATGGGTTGGCGATCACCACCACGGTTCGCACCTCGCCATCGGCACAACCTGATTAACGGTAGGGATAAACCATGGGTGAATGGCTCGATCACAGCGTAGCGGTAGATGTCGATGTGCCGGTAGAAACGTCTTGGAATCTGTGGTCTGACCTGGAGCAAATGCCCCGCTGGATGAAGTGGATCGACTCCGTCAAAGTCTCCGAGGCCGACCCCGAAATTTCAGAGTGGAAGCTGGCCTCGCGCGGGTTTGAGTTTACCTGGCGCTCTAAAATTACCAACCTGGTCACCCACCAAATTATTCAGTGGGAGGCCATCGACGGGTTGCCCAACCGGGGGGCCATTCGCTTTTACGATCGCAAAGAAGGCCAGTCTACCGTCAAGCTCACCGTGTCATACTCGGTGCCCGCCGTCATCAAGTGGATGGACGGGCTGTTTTTGGGCCGCTTTGTAGAAGCTACCCTGCAGGATGACCTCAACCGCTTTCGCGACTACGCCACGGCGGCCAAGCAGTCACCCTCGGCCTAGGTACTATGGGCCTTGCGGTACAGCCACCCACTCAGGCTCTTGCAGAGGGCTTTTACCAGAGCTGGCAGGGGTTGACCGAGGCGCTGGAACCGCTACCAGGGGGGCAACGTCGTCACTACGCCACCCTGCTGCTCACCCGACTGATCGCCGTGGCCGCTCTACAACAGCGAGGTTACCTGGGGGGCGACGAGTGGTACCTGCACAACCAGTTTGGCCAGAGCCAGCAGCGCGAACGGGATGTGTTCTTTGCCCAGGTGCTGCAACCCCTGTGCCAGCAGGGCTTTACCCTCCCCGCAGACGAACGCCCACCGGCTTTGCACCAGCGGTTTGGGCCGCTGCCCTTTGTGCCCACGGGGCCGTTTCGGTTTACAGAACTCGACCAGCGCTGGAGCCATGTACCTCTGCCCGATGCGGCCTTTGAGCCCGCCCTCAACTGGCTGGCCGACCTGGCGGTGGCGGCTCCCACGGGGTTAGATGCAGGCCTGGGAGTGCTGCTTGAGCAGGCAGTGAATGACCACGACGGGGCCGCTGTGGCAACGCCAGAACCGCTGCTGGAGGCGCTGTGCGATCGCACTATTCACGCCACCCTGCTCGACCGAGCCGAGGCGCTGATCGGGCGTCGCCCTAAATCTACCGAGCTGCTGCTGAAGGATCTTTCCCCCACCGAGGCCGGCACACTCTTAACCGAGCTGGGCCAGCTCACCCTGCTCGACCCCGCCTGTGGATCGGGTCGTTTTCTCGTGGCGGCGCTGAATCAGCTGATGGAGTTAGCCCAGAGGTTGGGGGCGATCGCGGGCCAAGCGGCCAACACTGTACCCAACTGGGCCAAACCGTACCCGGCTGGGTCCTTAGGCTCCAGCTCTACCCTGGGCCTCTACCAACACCTGGCCACCCACGCCCTCTACGGCCTCGACCTGTGGGCCCCGGCGGTAGAGCTGGCCCGGCTGCGGCTGTGGCTACAGGGTGTGCAGCACACCACCCGCCCCGCCGAACTGACCGGCCTGCCCGATCTCACTCTCACGGTGCTCCAGGGCAATGCTCTGGTGGGCCTGGTGCAGGTCGATGACGAACGGTTTGACCAGGTGCAGCCCAAGCGAGGAGCCAAGACCGCCCCGGAGGAGGTGCCGCTCCAGGGCAATCTGCTGCAGCCGCTGATCGCCGATAGCTATCAATCGGTGCTGGCCGAGCGTCAGGTGCGCCTAGAGCACTACCGCAGCCAAACCCAGCTGCTGGCCGAGGTGGGCAGCGTGCCCGCCTACGCCCAGGCCGACTTTTTGCGCGATCGCCTCGACGAACTCAACGCCATTGCCCAGGGCAAGCTCACCCACCTGCTGTGGAGCGAGGGCAGCCAGCAGCTAAGCCTGCGCGTACCCGACCCCGTTGGGGGTCGCCCCACCCGCCCCCTCAGCCAGGCCGATGTCGATGCCGCCCAGCCCTTTCACTGGGGGTTTTATTTTCACCAGCGGCTGCGCGACCAGGGCGGCTTTGACATGGTGCTGAGCCATTTTCCCCGCGGGGCGGTAGAAGCTACCCAGGCCGGTTTTGTAGAACGCTACGCCACCTTGTTCGAGCAAAAAAACGTGGCCCCCTCCACCTTTTTGCACAACCGCCAACCGGTGCTTACCATTGATCCCGACCTCACCCAGGCCTGGGCCGAATACCGAGGCCAATTTACCTGGCTCAGCCATTACCTGCGCCGCTCTGACCACTACCCCCACAGCCGGGGTAGCCACCAGGGACGGCTCTACTGGTCGCGGCTGTTTTTAGAGCGCAGTTTGCAGCTGCTGCGCCCCGGTGGCCGCTGCGGAGTGATGCTAGACCCCTTTTGGGCCCAGAGCAACAGTGCCCCCCTGCGCCACTGGCTGCAGCGCCAGACCGACCTGTCCACCGTGCTCGACCTATCGAACCACCAGGGTCTGTGGGGCGGAGTGTCCAGCCGCACCACCCTCTGCGCCCTCTGGCTGCGCCACCAGGGGCCAACTACCGGCAGCCCTTACGCCGCCTACGTCCAACCCGGCAACTCCCTAGATTCAGCGACTTTGGGAAAGGTTTTGCAGCGCCTCATCCACCTGGCAGAATAGCTCAGACAAATTCCCAGCGTTGTCGATCACCACATCGGCGCGGCTGACCTTTTCGGCCAGGGGCATCTGGCTCTGAATGCGGGCGTTGGCCTGCTCGGGGCTAAGGCCGTTGCGAGCCATCAAGCGCTGGCGCTGGTGCGCTAAAGGACAGGTCACTACCCAAATTTCGCTGACCTGATCGCTCAACTCGGCTTCAAACAAAAGGGGGATCACCTGCACCACGATCGGAGCCTGGGCCAGGGCCGCCATTGCATCCCCAAAGCGCTGGCGCACCAGGGGGTGAATTTGCTGCTCTAGCCAGGTCTTTTCGGCGGGCTGGTTAAACACAATTTCGCCCAGTTTTGCCCGGTTCAGGCTGCCATCGTCGTGGATGAGGGAGGCTCCATAGCGAGACACAATGGCGTCTAAAGCTGGGGAACCGGGCTCTACGGCCTGACGAGCGTAGATGTCGGCATCCAGTACGGGCAGGTGGTGCGATCGCGCCAGGTAGTCTGACACGGTCGATTTGCCCGTGGCAATGCCTCCGGTTAGCCCTATGATGCGCTGGCCCATGCGGCGATCGCCTCCGTCAGTCCGTCCAGGGTGTACTCCCCTGGCTCAATATCCACCCGACCCAGCATCTCCCGGCAGCTGTCGGAGGTTTTGGGGCCAATGGAGGCGATCGCCACCCCCTTGAGCACCTCGCGCCAGCCCTCGCCCAACCCCTGTGCCAACAGTTGCGCCGTATGCACCACGGTTTTCGAACTGGCAAAGGTGATCACATCCACCCGGCCCTGCTTCAGCGCGGCCAAAGCTTCGGGATCGGCAGACTCTGGACAGCCCGATTCGTAGGCTGCCACCTCCACCACCTCGGCTCCGGCGGCGGTGAATTCCTGCACCAGCACTTCGCGACCGCCGCTCTCCACCCGAGGAAACAGCAGCCGCTGCCCCGCCACGTTTTCGGGAAAATTCTCCACCATGGAGTCGGCGACAAAGTCGGGCGGCACGAAGTCGGGTATGAGCCCCCGTTTTTTCAGCACGGCTGCCGTCTTGCGGCCCACCACGGCAATCTTGAGCGCCCTCAGCGAGCGCAGATCCTTGCCCTGCTCCAGCAGCCGATCGA
>DASQNN010000168.1:0-2739 GCA_035644955.1 Nodosilinea sp.
CTCGACCATGTGCTGGTAGACCTGTTGGACCATGCTGCCGTCGCGATCGCGCAAAATCCCTAGCCCCGCCTCTACGGTCTTGGCCTGAAGCAGGCTTTGGATGATCGGCAGCGGCACCCCTACCGCCGCACAGCAGGCAACAAGAATTTCTTGGCGACCGTCGGCTACATGGTGGTGGGTGTGAAAAATGCCCCCCGCTAACTTAATGAGCTTGCCGTGGTAGCCCAGCAGCAGCACGCCGGCCACCCCCAGCTGCCCCGCTTCCACCAGCATCGGCCCCACCCAGTTGGCGGTTTTGACCCGGCAGTCAGGAGCGATCCCCAACTGAAGGGCCAGATCGAGCCCGTTTTCGCCCAGGCAAAAAACCAGGTGCGAGTGCTGGGCAGCCTTGGCCCGCAATTGATCTCGCGACTGATCGAGCTGCCCTGGGGCGCTGAGGGGTTCAGCGATGCCGGCGGTGCCCAGCAGCGACAGCCCCTCAACCACCCCAAAGGCGGCGTTGGAGGTGCGATCGCCCAAGGCCCTGCCCTCGGGCAAAATAATCGTGACGCGCAGGGTCTTACCCTCAGGCAGTAGGGGATTCAGATTGTGGGCTATCAACTCACTGGCTTAGCGATAGATGGCGGGCGCATTCTCCTGATCGATCTGCCGCCCAATGCCCTCGCCCCCCTCCACCTGAATGGGTTCGGGCTGATCGCCCTGGCCCCAGGCCACCACCGACCACAGGGGGGTGTGGCGGGTGAGGTCGAGGTTGTCACCGGGGTCGCTGTAGGTGATGGCCAGCACCGACCCGTCGGGCAGGGGGGCCAGCTGGGCAATGGGAATCTCGGCGGTCTGGGGCGGGTTGAGTAGGTCTAGGCTGATGCTTTGGGAGCGATCGCTTTCATGGAGCAAATACCTCAGGGCTGCCACTGCCCCAGCGCAGGCAAACACCGGCAGCGTATAACCAGAGCGAGGTTTTGAGAGAGCAGAATCCATCGCTACACCGTTGAGAATTAGTGTTAGGGGCTGGGCCAAATGGGCAG
The DNA here is from genome assembly GCA_035644955.1 of Nodosilinea sp. Taxonomy (GTDB): domain Bacteria; phylum Cyanobacteriota; class Cyanobacteriia; order Phormidesmidales; family Phormidesmidaceae; genus Nodosilinea. The sequence continues at coordinate 1,026 of DASQNN010000168.1, forward strand.
GGCTTTGACCTGCTCTAGGGTGAGGTCTAGGTAAGTGGTATTTTCAGACGGCTTACCCGCTACAGGGGCCTGGCCAAAGTAGCCGCGATCGCCGTCGTGGGCGTGGGGGCCGATCGCGATCGCCTCATACTGCCCAGTCTGCTGCGCCTGGTTGAAGGCTGATCCCAGGGTCCATTCCCAGCGCGAGGGAAAGAGCACGACGCCCAGGTTATCAATCCAGTCATCCTGGCCGTGAAAGTGGTAGACCTGCTCAACGGCATTGAAGCCCGTCTGACCGTCAAACACGCCGCCGAACGACAGCACCGTAATCTCAACCGGTAGCCACTGCTGCAGGTAGGGAGCCGCCCCCAGGGCCACCTGGGCACCGCCGCTGGTGCCCGCCAGCACCAGCTGAAACGGCTGCTCAGACTCCAGGGGAACGGCCTCGGTGGCGGCCATGCGCTCTAGAATGGTGGCCGCCGCTCCCCGGTTGTAGGCCCGCCCGTAGCGGCTGTCGGCGGAGAGAGCCATTCGCCACAGGTTGCGAATCTTGAGCACCAGGCGGGCGGGCGCATCTTCACCGCCGGTGCGCTCGCTAAGCCGCCACACCCAGCGAAAGAACGGCTGGCCGCCCACGTCATCGCTCGCCGCCGAGTAGGGAAACACTTCGCGCACCACGACGCAGTCGGGCACGGCCGCTGCCATTTGGGTCAAAAAGACATCTTCGCCTGGGGCCAGATCAACATCGGCCACATTGCCCACTCCGGCCAAAAACACCAGATAGCACGGCGGCCCTGTTCCTGTCGCGACGTCGTCTGCGGGCAGTTCGGGGCGCTGCTGGGCCAGCCTGTTGCCGTCGCGCAGCCACCAGGACAGGGTGCTAATCGGCGCTAGGGTGCCCCAGGCCAAAAAGAATAACCCCAGGGCGGTCAGCAACTTACTGGTGTCGCCCAGCGATCGCGCGATTAGAGTTTGCAGGAAAGACTTCATTGGCAGCGCCCCAGCGGTAGACTGGGCCAGGTAGTCATAGATACAGCTATGGGTCAGCGGCATTCTATCAGGTGGTTGAGACAGGTGCTGGCCGATGCCCTCACCCTCAACCAAGATTTTTATGAGCACAGCCACCGCTACCCGGCCGCGGCGCAGTACGCCCGGGGCATTGTGGTTCTGGCCGGCCTGTCCCACGGGTTGGGCAGTGGCCTCATCTTGCTGCTTTACAAACCCTCTTTGCTAGAGCTTGGTCTAGGTGTGCTGATCAACGGCCTCAGCGTGGTAGCCGGATACTACCTATGGACCTACGGCCTTTGGAAGATCAACACCTACCTGGCCCCGCCCGTGCCCCCCTACCGGGAACTGTTGATCCCGGTAGGGTTTGCCTACGCGCCCCAGATGCTCAACCTGCTGACGGTAATTCCGCTGCTGGGTCGACCAATTACCCTAACCCTGGCCGGATGGACGCTGCTGGGCGCGATCGCCGCTGTGCGAGCCGGGCTCAATATCGGCCTAGTGAAGGCAACGCTGCTGGCCGGGGTGGGCTTCACTCTGGTGCAGGTGGGCATTGGCCTAATGCAGGAAGGCGTACAGAACTGGGTTGCCCCTAGCCTTCTCCAGTAATCGACAGGGCATCGACCCAGATGCGCGGACACAGGCCGCCGGGGGTAACCTCGACCTCAGGCTCTACGTGGACGATCGCCTTGAGCAAGTCGCAAAAGTCGCCCGCTACCGTGGCCGATTC
>DASQNN010000169.1:0-7116 GCA_035644955.1 Nodosilinea sp.
GGCGGAAATAATCGAAAAACTCGTTTCACAGGCGCTTCAACAGAGGAGGCAATGTATAGCTTAAGAGCCATGGCCCTGATTGTGGCCAAAAAGCAGGGCTGCCGCAAGTAGCACCTTGCGTACCACACAGGGCATATCCCCCGGCACCACACCACAGCTAGGCTTTGCAAAGCAGCCCGCTGTTGAGTACCGTGGCAGACGCAGACACTGTAGGACAAGGCCATGGTTTACGCATTTCCGCCGGGGTTTCAGTGGGGGGTTGCCACCTCGTCGTATCAGATCGAGGGCGCGGCCAACGATCGCGGCGCCAGCGTGTGGGATGTGTTTAGCCAGACCCCAGGCCGCGTGCTAAATGGCGATACGGGGGCGATCGCCTGCGACCACGTCCACCGCTACCGCGACGACATCGCTCTGATGGCGGAGCTGGGTGTGCACCACTACCGCTTCAGCATTTCCTGGCCCCGCATTCTGCCCGAGGGTCGCGGGGCTGTAAATAGCGCGGGGCTGGCCTTCTACAGCGAGCTGGTCGATACCCTGCTGGAGTTTGGCATTACCCCCCACGTCACCTTGTTCCACTGGGATAGCCCCCAGGCGCTCGAAGATAAGTACGGCTCCTGGCGCAGTCGCCAGATGGCGCAAGATTTTGCCGACTATGCGGCGGTGGTGGTGAAGCACCTGGGCGATCGCGTCACCCACTGGATGACCCTGAATGAAATCTTCTGCTTTACCCACATCGGCTACGGCGTCGGCCACCCTCCCGAAATGGCCCCCGGCACCGTAGTCAAAACCAGTAAGGAAGTCTGGCAAACCTCCCACCACGCCCTGCTGGCCCACGGGTTGGGCTGTCAGGTCATTCGCGCCGCCTCGCCCCAGCCCTGCCAGATAGCGCTAGTGGATAACTATCTGGCCACCGTTCCCCTCACCGATACCCCTGAGGATATCGCCGCGGCCCAGGCCGCCTTCCCGCTGACGGGCACCAACGGCGGCATTCTCTACCCGGCCCTAACGGGCGAATATAGCCCTCAACTGCTAGCAGACCTGGGCGAAAATGCCCCCGCCATCCAACCTGGCGACCTGGAGGTGATTCATCAACCGCTCGATTCCCTGGGTTTTAACGTCTATACCGGTGTCTATGTGCGGGCTGCCGACAATGACCGGGGCTTTGAAATGCTGCCCTTTCCCCAGGGCTATCCACGGATGCACATGCCCTGGCTGCACATCATGCCTGACAGCCTCTACTGGGGGGTGCGCCACATCAGCGATACCCTCCAGCGCCCCGAGCTACGCGTCTTTATCAGCGAAAACGGCTGCGCGGCGCAAGACGAACTCACGCCCGCCGGGGAAGTGCTCGATCTAGACCGCATTCAATACCTGCAACAGTATCTGCGGGCCGCCCACCGCGCCGTGCAGGAGGGTTACCCGCTGATGGGCTATTTCTTGTGGAGCTTTTTGGATAACTTTGAGTGGGCCTACGGGCGCGATCGCCGCTTTGGCATCACCTACGTAGACTTCACCACCCAGCAGCGCATCCCCAAAGCCAGCTTCCACTGGTACGCCCACTGCGTGCAAGAAAATCGTGTGGTTTAGCTTGTGAAAAGCGCTGTCAACTGCCTCATATCAAATCCGAATCGCATAACCCCGATTCCCAACAGGCAGCTTTCGTAGAGGTAAGAGCGGGAGCTGCTGGAGTGGGGCTAATGGGGGTGGGTAGCGGCTATTTAAGGAATTGGGCTTAGAAATGCTGGAGAAGATTAGAGCGATTCAGTGACCTCAATGGCTTGCTCTAGCACCGCAGCGACTTTTTCCCGCTTGGAGTCTCCAAATAGCCCCGTCGTGAAGTCGATCAGGTTTGCAAAGATGCTTCGAAGCCTGCCTTGCTCTGCTGAATCTTTTGTGGTGTAGCCTTGAGCGATCGCAACGAACGCCTGAGCCTTGTAAACCTTGTCACTAATAGACTGGGCTACCTCCAGCGCCGTTTCGAGCTGTCCCTGCTTTGCCAGCTCGCTTGCGATCGCAGGCAGTAACCAGTCCACTTGCTGAGTCTCGACCATCTGTGGGGCCTGGTCAATCTGACCTGCTTTCGCATATGCAACGGCGATATCTGGCATAAAGCCTTCTAACGAGCCGCTTTGAACAAGCTGCAGCGCCTGCTCGGGCTGGCCTACCTCTACATAGCCAAGAGCGACCTCAGATAAAATGCCTTTTACCTGATGGGTTTGGACAAAGTTCCAGGCTTGGTCGGGCTGTTTTTCTGTGAGATAGTGCCGGGTAATTTCAATCAGCGTTGAGTTGCGGCGGCTGCCACTCCTTTGCGCTAGTTCTACGGCGGCTTCTGGGTTGCCTGCCCTGGCCTGTACGAGCGCAATCTGCTGGAAGGCAACCTCCCGCTCGACCCCAGACTGAATGGTTGCTGCAATTTGCAGCGCTTGCTCAAAGTCGCCCAGTTGGGCATTGCCCACTGCAACTCTGGTCACGGCACTTTCCAGGTAGCGGCTTGTGTCATCAATCGGCAGGGACTTGGCCTCGGCTAGGGCTTCAGCCAAAATGGTTGTAGCTTTGGCTGCCTGGGCTAGCTCACCGTACTGAACGGCTACCTCAACCTGATGAACAATTCGATCAAGCGGAAAAGGTTGGTTCGAGAGTGTCTGAATTTTGACTACGGCTTGATCGAGCACTGCGATCGCCTGTGACTCTGCCCCATTGGCGGCCAACTCTCTAGCAATCCAAAGCATCGAGGAAACCTGCAGCGAGGCTGCTTCTTTTGATTCGGCTAGATCAAAAGTGCTGCTGCTCTCTAGCGCTTGCTCTAATACCCGCGGCACCAACTCCGTATGGCCCTCTATCCGGAGCCGATGGGCCACATAACTCAACCTTTGGGTTCTGTAGTATTGATCATCCATGCCCTGGGCCAGGGTAATTGCCTGGTTTAGCAGCTCAGTAGCACGCTCAGGCTGACCTGCCTCGGCCAAATGACCTGCCACCTCTGCCAGGGCGAGGGGGTCGCCCAATCCACTGCCTAGCTCAATGGCCAGGTCAAGGTGCCCGTCCTCTGCGTACTCTTTGGCTCGGTTAGCTAAAGATTCGGTAGGAGACGTGCCGCTGCCGCTACAGCCAGTTGCTTCTTGGCGTTGGGCAGTTTCAATCGCCTCTGTTAACAGCGGCTTTCCTTGATCGTCTTGCCCTATGAGGAGGTAGCTGCCTGCAATTCTTGCTAAAGAGTTGCCCTGAAAACACTGAAACTCCATCGCTCTCGTTGAGCGAAGCGCCTGATCTAAAACCTCGTCCAACCGCTCAGAATTTCCCAGTTCGGCATATTCAAAGGCAATATCAGCCAGTAAGCTTGCTTTTATATCCTGAGGGTCGTTGGCGCTTGCCTCACCCGCTAAACCCATAGCAGCCATCAAAGCGATCGCTGCAATTTTCGCAAGTTGCTTGACGTGCTGAGCCATCGTAAAAACCTCGAAATCGACTTTCAGGTAGGGTAGGTTGCGATTCTTTTGCGATTCTTATAGACGAACTGGCAGTGCACCGATGGACGTTGATAGATTTAGTTTCGCCCAGCTACTCAGCAAAGACAGCCGGGTTGGAAAATTTGAGCCTTAACTTCATAAACGTTTGTCTGCTACGTTGGCTCTGGCGGGGTTTTACGACCCACCCTTTTGCCTGTGGGCGGGGCAACCTGAAAGAGTTAACAACCCCCGATCGCTTCAGGTCAACCATGCAAGAGTTCTACAATATTGTCCAAGCCGCCACAGATGAGCAGCGACACGTATTGGGCGAACTGATACTAAGCACATGTAAACGTCTGGCTACTACCCAGAACTAGAAACAGGTACTGTCTGATGCAAGCGCCACGCCAGGTATCTCTACATTCAGCGGGGGAAGACCAAATCCTCACCATTCCCCATGAATTTATGCTACCGGGCACTGAGGTGCTGCTGCGCAAAGAGGGCGATCGCCTCATTGTTGAGCCTATTCAGCCCATCTCCTTGTTGACACTGCTTTCCACCCTAGAAGACATTCCTGACGAGTTCCCAGATAGATAAGCAGGCTAGATTAACCGTAGAATTGGCTAGCGTAGGGCAACCCATGCCGCATCACTATCGAATAACCTACGGGCGATCAATACAAGACTTTCCAGGCCGCAGACCAGGAGACAAAGCCGATGACTCAACTCAGCGCCTTAGAGATACCCGATGCCCTCTATACCCAAATTCAGGGTATGGCTCTGTCTCAGTCTCGCTCCATCAACGAGCAAATTGTGGCGCTGCTTCAGCGAGCGCTAGATATTGAAGCCCAGCGGCAGAACCAAGCGACAGTTCTGCAAGATATTCATCAAGCGCGATGGACACCACCTGCGATCGCCCCTGACAGTGTTACCCTCTTACGAGAAATCCGGGGATACGATGAGTAACCTCACCCGCTGCGTGGTTGATGCTAGTGTCGCCATCAAGCTTTTTATTGAGCAAGAAGGGTCAGCCCAAGCCGAAGCGCTCTTTGAGCAGCTCAGTACTCAACCAGGCACAGCGTTATACGTCCCTGAGCTGTTTTTTGCCGAATGTGCCAATGTGCTCTGGCAGTACGTACGCCGAGCCAGTTACCCACCGGATCAGGCAAAGGTCAACTTGGCTCAGCTAAGGGCACTGTCCTTGCAGACGGTTGCTATTCAAGAGATTGTCAGTGAGGCGTTGGAGATTGCGATCGCCCACAATATTTCAGCCTATGATGCCTGCTACGTCGAGCTGTCTGCGCGGTTGCAGTTGCCTTTGGTAACGGCGGATCAGAAGTTGATTCGTGCCCTTGCTGATACGACTTACCAAATCCAAGCTTTGATGGGTTGAAAACGCATGTCCTTACTATGAAGCGTCGCCCCTTTTTGCGCTACACCACAACTACTGCCCTCGCTGCCTATGGTTTAGGGCACCAGACCCACCTGCTTGCCAACTCGCCACCGCTGGTTCTGCGTGCCTATCTACCCAACGGCGCCCCGCTCCCTGAGTTTGAACTCAACCGCCTCTACTTTCTCGATTTAGACAACGAACCCATCCCCCACCCCGATCGCACCGTAGAGGACGGCATTCTCACCTCCCAGCCGCCGCCCGTTCCCTTTGCCATTGTCCTACAGCTGCCCGTCGAGGGCTTCGGCGATGTCACCCTCTACGCCGACAATCGGGGGCGCGGGTTCACGCCGAGCGATTTTCCGCTGGTGCTGAATGGGGCCTTTGCGCGCGATCGCATCCACCGGGTTTCTGTCGCCTGCGATCGCTGGCAACGCCAAGGCTACAAAATGCCGCAGCGGGTGCGCGATCGCCTCGGTCGCGCCCAGGCCTATCTCACCCAGGCCAGCCAAGCCCCCAACCTGCAAACCCAGATTCCTTTGTGGAACAACGCTCTGGCCGAAAGCCTGTGGGCCGGAGAAGCCGCCGCCCTCAGCCGCGCTGGACAGCGCATCGCCCGCACCCCAACCCGCCAGGGCTTTAAGCTGGGCTGCAATGCCTTTGGCCATCCCGGTTTAGGGGCCGACTACGATCGCCACTTTGAGGCCCTGTTTACCACCGCCACCGTACCCTTCTACTGGAAGCCCTTCGAGCCCGAGCGGGGCCAACCCAACTACACCGAAGTCGATGCTCAGGTCGCCTGGTTGCAGCAATCGGGCATAGCTCCCAAGGGCCACCCGCTCACCTGGTTCCACGAAATCAGCGTGCCCGACTGGGTGCGACCGCTGCCCTACGAAGCCGTGAAAGCAGCCCTGCACCAGCGGATTGTGGAGATTACGCAGCGCTACGGTAGCCAAATCCCCGCCTACGACGTCATCAATGAAGCCCACGACGTGCCCTGGGCCAACGAACTGGGCTACGACCAGGGGCAATTTCTCGACCTCACCCGCATGGCCTGCGAGGCGGCAAGAGAGGGCAATCCCCACGTGCAGCGGGTGGTCAATAGCTGCTGTCTCTGGGCGCGCAATGTGGCCATCTACGGCCCGCCCCAGCGCAGCCCCTTACAATATCTCAAAGCCTGCCTCGCCGCCGACATCGACTTCGAGATCATTGGCCTACAGCTCTACTACCCCGACCAGGATATGTTTGAAATCGATCGCATGCTCGATCACTTCACCGCGCTAGGCAAACCCATCCACATTACCGAGATGAGCTGCTCATCGAACACCGGCATTGACGAAAACTCGCAGCTGGGCGATGCCCAAGGCCTCTGGCACGCGCCGTGGAGCGAGGCTATTCAGGCCGATTGGGTTGAGCAGATTTACACCCTGGCCTACAGCAAACCCCAAATCGAAGCCGTCACCTGGTGGGATTTCTCCGACCAGGCGACGTTTTGGCCCTTTGGCGGCCTGCTGAACCGCAACAACCAGCCCAAGGCTGCCTACTACCGCCTGCCAGGGCTTAAACAAGTCTGGGGAATTTAGGTTTACCGGGCGCTGCCGGCGGTGAGGCTGAAGCGCTGGGCGCGATCGCTCGGCTCCTCAAAGTCAATCACCGGCCCCAGGGGCACAATCTGGTGCGGGTTCACGCCGGGGTGGCTCATGTAGTAGTGGCGCTTGATGTGCTCCAGGTTGCAGGTGTTTTTGAAGGCGGGCTGCTGATACAGATCGCGCAGGTAGCCCCACAGGTTGGGGTAGTCAACAATGCGGCGCAGGTTGCACTTGAAGTGCACGTAGTAAACCGCATCGAAGCGATAGAGGGTGGTGAACATGCAGATGTCGGCCTCGGTAAGGCGATCGCCGCACAGGTAGCGCTGCTTGCCCAGCACCTCTTCCCAATGGTCGAGGGCATCGAACAGGTCGGTCACCGCTTCTTCGTAAGCGCCCTGCTTGGTGGCAAACCCGGCCCGGTACACGCCATTGTTGATCGGCTGATAGATGGCGTCGATGGCGTCGTCAATTTTGGTCTGTAGCGGGTCGGGATACAGATCAACGTCGCTGGTGGCCACCTCATTCCACTCGGTATCGAGCATGCGAATAATTTCGCTCGACTCGTTGTTGACGATGGTACCCGTCTGTTTATCCCACAGGATGGGCACCGTCACCCGACCCGAAATATCGGGCTTGGCCTTGTTATAGAGTTCTCGCAGGTACTTGGCTCCATTCACCGTGTCAGGAAT
>DASQNN010000170.1:0-3863 GCA_035644955.1 Nodosilinea sp.
AGCTCAAAAAGGTTTGCCCCATGGCCGACCACACCAGATAGGCCGAGACCACCCGCAGCACGGCAATACTCATCCACACAATGGGAAAGGCCAGCGGCGGCGGTGCCCAGCCAGGCCGCTGAAGCGACTTGTAGCGACCACTGTTGCGGGTATTGTCGAGCAGAGAAAAGAGGCGCGATCGCAGCGTCACAAAGGCAAAAAACGCGCAGGCGATCGCAGTTGTTGCCCAAGGAGCTAAGGAACCCAAGTTGAAGTACCCAAAGGCCACATCCATGCCCCACAGCAGCGCGGTCATGGCGGCCACCTGGGCAAGCGTCGCCCCCAAATAGGTCAGCGTGGCTTTCTTGTCCCATCTTGGATTGGCTAAATCAGTCTGGATGGTGGTGTCGCGGGCGGCTTCGTTAACCCCCATCACTGTATTAACACCGCTTTTCACAAGTTTTTTACTGCTCATTGGGCTAAAAAGAGTGGTTTATAGAGGTGATCAGCTCCCTTCTCCCCCTGGGAAAGGGGTTGGGGGTGAGGGGAGTCAAGAATCGGCATACAAGTCAGACCCCAGCCTACCCCTGATCCTAAACCCTACTGAGCGCTGTACCGATAGAGTAAAGAAGGTCTATGGGCAACGGGGGCGAGAACAATGGAAAACACAGGACAAAAGCGGGTGGTGGTGGTCGGCGCAGGCTGGGCTGGCTTGGGATCCGCCTATCACCTGGCGCGGCAGGGCTACGCCGTGACGCTGCTAGAAGCTGGGGCCTACCCCGGTGGGCTGGTGGCGGGCTGGCAGACGCCCCAGGGTCGCGCCGTTGAGGCGGGCATTCACGGGTTTTGGTACCCGTACCGCAATATCTTTGCCCTCACCGACCATCTGGGCATTCAGCCCTTTACCGAGTGGACGCGATCGGCCCAGTATTCGCCCCACGGGCTAGAGGTGGAGTCGCCGCTGTTTCAGGAGCAGCCCTACCTGCCGACGCCTTTGGGCACGTTTCTCTACACCGACTTTAAGCGACTGCCGCTGATCGATCGCCTCTCGGCCCTGCCCCTACTGCAAGCGCTGATCGACTTCGACAACTCCGACGAGGCCTGGCAAAAGTACGATCGCATCACCGCCCGCGAGCTGTTTCGCCAGTACGGGGTGTCGGCCCGGCTCTACCACGACTCGTTCGAACCCATGCTGCTGGTGGGGCTGTTTGCCCCCGGCGAACAGTGTTCGGCAGCGGCGGCGTTGGGCATGCTTTACTACTTTATTCTTGCTCACCAACCCGATTTTGACGTGCGCTGGTGCCGGGGCACAGTGGGAGCGCAGATCTTTCGGCCCTGGACGGAGGCGATCGAGCGGGCCGGGGGCAAGATTTTGGCCAATCACCGGGTGTCAGATGTGACGGTGGAGAACAACCGGGTGACGGCGGTGGTCTGCGGCGACGAGGTGTTTGAAGCCGATGCGGTGGTGTTTGCCGTGGGCATCACCGGGCTAAAGAAAATCGTGGAGCAGTCGGCCAGTTTGCGGGGGCGTTCTGAATTCAGCAATATTCGCAACCTGGGGGCGATCGACGTGCTGGCAGCGCGGCTCTGGCTCGATCGCAAAGTCAACATTCCCCTGCCCTCCAACGCCTGCTTTGGCTTTCACCCCACCACTGGCTGGACGTTCTTTGACCTCAATGCGCTCCACGACGAGTACCGCGACGAACCGGGCACGGTAGTTGAGGCCGACTACTACCACGCTAACCAGCTTTTAGCGCTGGATGACGACCAGGTGCTCAAGCAGGTGCAGCAGGATTTGGCCGGGTGCATTCCTGCCTTTGGCGAGGCCAAAATTGTCGATCACGCTGTGGTGCGCATTCCCCAGGGGGTGACCCACTTTGCCCCCGGCAGCTATCGCTACCTGCTGCCCGCCACCACCAGCTTCGACAACCTGTTTATGGCGGGCGATTGGATTGTGACGCGCCACGGCTCGTGGTCACAGGAGAAAGCCTATGTGACGGGGCTAGAGGCGGCGAACCATGTGATCACAAAGCTGGGTCAGGGGCAGCCTGCGGAGATTTTGCCCGTGATTCCCGATGAGCCACATATTCAGGCGCTGCGGGCTGCCAACCGCTGGGTGCGGCAGGGGTTACAGGGGCTGCCGAACTTTTGGTTACCCTAGCATTTAGTAAGCACTGCCCATTACCTCTTGCAGCATCCCCAAGGCGTACATACCGTTGCCATAAAAGCTTGCAAACGCGCTCCTAGTACCAAGTCGGAGAAGATTGGGGCTGCATTCCGAATTTGCAAATTCATTGCCTGATGGGCAGATTACCTATTATTCGCGTACAAGCAGGAATCTACGCTGGCATAGCTTACTCTCAAATAGATTTCCACCTGTTTAGGAATGATGTAGCACATTTATAAAGTTGAGATGCACCCTGAATGGCATCGAATGTGAAAGATGCTTACGTTTGTCCACTATTTCAACCGCACGATAGTGAATCCATTCGAACTAAACTACGCGGGCAAACCTTTGACCTTGCGACTGCTGTACTGGTTTATACCATCCAGTCCTGAAGAAACGGGGGTTTGAAGCTTGCCTTTCATAGACAGATCGATCGCCTGCCACCACAGCAAACTCCAGCACTCTTTGCAAAAATTGCTCTGCAATATAGCAACCTCGCCGCACTTGCATCGGGAACGTACTGACCTGGCCATATTTATTTCCTCAGCATTGCATCAACTTGTTCATTCAATTTTCGACATAGCAGCCTTCATTCTGCAGGCTCTACAGGGGGAGTTACGATTCTCTCAAAGGGTAAGTTTGTCATCGCCTTCGACTACTCCTAGAGAACAGTAGGAGACTAGAACGGTATTTTGTTCAGCTGAGAGTTAACAGACAGCATGGTTGTCAGATGAGAGTAAATTACCTCGCGATACGACTTGATCAGGAGAGTTACTGATAGTGAGGTTAGAGGTTATCCAAGCACCCACCAATAACCTGCTCATGAGCGAGCGATTGGATCGTCACCCGCCACGGCTCTTGATCGCAGGAGAAGGCCTACGTGACGGGGCTTGAGGCGGCGAACCGGGTGATTGCAGCACTGGGTCAGGGGCAGCCTGTGGAGATCTTGCCAGTTATTCCCGATGAGCCGCATATTCAGGTGATGTGATCGGCCAATCGCTGGATCAGGCAGGGGTTGCAGGGGTTGCACAAATTTTGGTTGCCCTAGTTGAGTAGCAAGATTCTGCTCAGTGCCCTGGTGGTCTAAGCCTTGCCTATAGGCTATTGAAGAAGCGGCTTTTGGGGTTGCTGAATACAGGTATGAATCAAGAATTGCAACGTCTCTTGTAGGGGCAAACTGCCGTTTGCCATTACACAAATTCATGTCTCAATTTAGCAACGCCCGGCTTTTTAAAAAGCTAAACCCTGAATCACTCCTCCGGTTGGAATGATTCAGGGTCAACGTTCGTCTATTTAAGGATTGCAGGCTGCCAACAGCAAGGCTTACCGGGCCTGGGCCTCGGTTGGGGGGCGCACGACGCGCCGGGCTAAGCCCAATTTTTCCAGCACCAGAATGGCGTACCAGGTGACATCAATTTCCCACCAGCGCCAGCCGGCCGGGGCCACGTTAGGAAAAGCGTGGTGGTTATTGTGCCAGCCTTCGCCATAAGTAAGCAGCGCCGTCCACCACAGATTGCCCGAGTTATCGTCGACATCAAAACGGCGCTGGCCCCACATGTGGGTCGCTGAGTTGATCAGCCAGGTGGAGTGCCACAGGGTCACGATGCGGGCAAACACGCCATAGATCACAAAGGACCAGCCGCCGATGGCAAAGAGCGCGATCGCAACCGGCACTTGCAGCAGCAGAAAGTATTTGTCGAGCCAGTTGTAGTAGCGA
>DASQNN010000171.1:0-5875 GCA_035644955.1 Nodosilinea sp.
AGAAAGGCCTACGAAACGCAGGCTCGACGAGCATGATGTGAAGCGACTCAGCTGTGTCTAACTTCAGATTAACTCGACCCTAAACCCTTGCTTAACCAGGTTCTAGAAAGTTCACCTGTTAAAGTTTTGTAGTGAACTTTAGCGTGGGTTTTGTCGGTGTGTAACGTTAGATTTCGGGAACAATCTAGAGGGGTACTTCGGCAATATCCGCGATCGCAGGCAATACCATTTCCCCACCGGTGCCAAAGCGCTCAGACCACCGCTGGCAGCGCACCGCATATGGGCACTGGGCGCAGTAGCCCAGGGTTGGATCTACCTTCGGCAGATCGCCGCCGGGGGTTAGCAGGGCCGTGAGTTGCTCGGTCAGCCGCCGCAAATCAGCCCCGGTGCGTCGATGCTGGGCCTTGCTGTAGGCGATCGTGATGCTGCTGGGTGGCTCAGACCGAGCCTCCGCAGTGGGGGGTGCGACAAACCAGTAGGTCATCGAGACCTGCTCAGGGGCCAAATCGCTGGTTTCTACCAATAAATACAGATACAGACGAGTCTGCCACTCTTTGGCGAGCTGGGCCTGTTTGGGGGGGCGCTGGTAGGTCTTCCAATCAATAATTTGGCCCCGGTTCGGCCCTAGCACCAGCAGGTCATAGATGGCGGTGAGCAAGTAGCCGTTAAAGGCCAGGGTGCGGCGGTGCTCGCTCTGGCGAAAGCGATCGGCCTGGGGCGCAAACAACTCCGGCGCAGCGGCCAGCAACCCCTGCACCGCCGCATTCAACGCCGCATCTTCGTTGAGAAAGCCCTCAATGGGCAACCCCAGCTCGCGCTGCTGCATCACCAGGTGAAACTGGGTGCCCCACCGCTGCCGCTCTAGCATGGCAGAGTCAGTGGGCACCGGAATTTGCTCCAGATAGCCGTACTGGTAGCGCCGGGGGCAAAGTTCAAGCTGACGCAGGTGGCCCTGGGTAAGGGTAAGCATGGCCAAAGTTCCTAGGGTAGGGGCACAGCATGCCGCGCCCCTATCCTAGGATGACACGGGGAATTAAACGGTCGCCAGCAGTTTATCGACGTTTTTGGCCGTCTCAAAGAAGTAGGCGGCGTTTTCTTCGGGGGTGCCGGGCAAAATACCGTGACCCAAGTTGAGAATGTGGCCCCGGTTGCCCGCTTTTTGAATGGTGTCGAGAATGCGATCGCGGATCAGCGCCTGGGAACCAAACAGGATGGCGGGGTCAATGTTGCCCTGCACGCCAAGGCTGGGGCCGAGGCGACGGCGAGCCTCCGCCATATCCACCGTCCAGTCTACGCTGACGATATCGACCCCCGACTCGCCCATCAGGTCAAATACCCCAGCGCTGCCGCTGATGTAGAGAATCAGGGGCGTGTCGGGGTGGGTCTGCTTCACCTGCTGCACCACCCGCTGCTGGTAGGGCAGGGCAAAGGTGCGGTAGTCCATGGGGCTGAGCTGCCCGGCCCAGGAGTCAAACAGCTGCACCACCTGGGCACCGCAGTCGATCTGGTAGCGCACGTAGGCAGCGATGTTGTCGGCCAGCTTGCCCAGCAGGGTGTGCAGCATGGCAGGCTCGCTAAAGGCCATGCCCTTGATGTTGGTGTAGCTCTTTGAGGTCTTGCCCTCCACAGCGTAGGCCGCCAGGGTCCAGGGCGACCCCACAAAGCCCAGCACGGCGGCATCGTTGCCCACTTCGCTGCGCAGGGTTTGCAGAATGGTGCGAATGTAGGGCAGCGCCGTCTCAGGATCCAGCTCATGCACCGCGTCGATTTGGGCCTGGGTGCGAATGGGCGGGTCGATGATCGGTCCCTTGCTCTCAACGATGTCGAAGGGAATGCCCATACCCGGCAGCGGCGTCAGAATGTCCGAGAACATAATCACCCCATCCGGGCGAAAGGCGCGCCAGGGCTGCAGCGAGATCTCGATCGCCAGGTCGGCATTTTCGGAGCGATCGCGAAACGACGGGTATTTATCGCGCAGATCGCGGTACACCTTCATGTAGCGCCCGGCCTGGCGCATCATCCAGACGGGGGGACGCTCTAGCACCTCGTGACGGGCGGCGCGGAGCAACAAAGGTACCTGGTTCACTGCGGTCATGGAAGGCGTCACCAATTTACAAGAACAGCGTTTTTACAAAAGTTACGAAACGAGAGCCACAAAAGCAGCCCTATCAATAAACCAAATCCAAGTCCAGAAGTGGAGTTTTGCCCATGGGAAACCTAGATCCCGAGCTGGACTTGGCATAACGATTCTAAAGCGTAACCGTTAGCTTATCACTGTGTGATGCTCTCTAATTCTTACGGGAAAAGGGGTTTAGCACTTTTTGTCTCGCAACATTTGTACACAATTAGCCAGCCATTGTAAGAGATTGTCATGGCGTTCTTTTGCAGCCCATCCTCCTCAATACCCAGCCCAGAAACGGGGCGCTTCGCCGTAGAATTAAAGACTGTGACTCTTTGGCGAAACGCAGATTATCCCCATGGACATTGTGAACTTTTTTGAATCCCTGGCCGGCAAGTGGTTTTCTCAGCGCACCACCCACAACCTAGCCGGGCAGAGTTCCCAAGCGGGGCAGTCCAATCTGCTAATTGAATTTCTGCCCGCCACCGACGGCGAACTGGCCCAGACCTGCGCCCCCCTGGGCCACGACCCCAACCAAATTGCCTGCGGGCTGCGCGTTCACCAAGACAGCCAGCTGGACGGGCAGACCCAAAAAGTTCAAAGCACAGCCCTGATGGTAGTCTTTGCCCCTACAGAGTCAGGGGAAGGGGTGCTGGTGCAGGCCCCATCGTCGTCGCCCGCGATTCAGGGCAGCTACCGGGTAGACGATGACGTGCTCACCATTGTGACCGCCACCGAAGCGGGACAGGTAGAAGAACGGCTGTGGTTTGTAAACCCCAACCTGCGTATGCGCACCAGCGTACTCAAGGCCGAAGACACCGTACAAATCGCTTCGTTTTGCTCTGAAATTCGCATGGGTCTAGCTCAGCCCACCACCTAAAACCACGCAGCCAATGCCGCGATACTTGAATTTAGTGGGGCTCCAAATAAATGGTGGGGCACAACATGGTGGGTCTAGTAACTGACCGTCTTTGTGAAGACCCTTCTATCCTCGCGGCCCAGCCCTAATCGGTGGGTGATAAGCATCCACTCAGGTAGGTGCTAATTGTGCTCAGCCACTTTGTACCCCGAGCCATGACCCCAAACTGTGAACCTCAACGAGCTTTTGCGGTAGGTCAAGCGGCGTTAGGCGTGATTTAGATCAGCGTGTCGGATAAGGGGGCTTGGCCAGAAGGGTCACCAGAGAGGTCGCCAGAGGGGTCAATAGAGGGATCGACTAAATTATGGGGTGGATTGGCACTCGTCTGCCGATCCGATCGCTGTTGCACCACGAGTTCGGTTCCATCGCGACCCAGGACAGCTACCATATCGCCGAGGGTTAGCTGAGCACCGGGAGGCAGCGTGGTTGCCGTCCAGTAGACCCCTTCAAACTTGACCTGGTACTTTTGCCCCTCCAAAGCCGTTTCCACCAGAGCTGTTTTATCGGTCCAGGCGCCCTCAGGAAAGGTCGGCTCATCGGCCGAGTCCGAGACCCACTGAACATCGTGAGGAGAATCAGCCTCAGGAAAAACATCTTCTATCATGTCGTCTGTCATGGCGATAACTTTTGTAGGATAAGGTCTAGTCTCAACGGGTTCTTCGGTTTAGAACTCTTTCGGGGGATAGATAGCAGCTGGCAATGAACAGCGGCTGAAGATAGAAAGGATGTCACTATTAATAGCATCGGTGAAGCAAAAGCAGTTGGCAGAGGCAACGCTAAATCGTTAGGCTGCTCTGGAATGTGAGGACAAACAACGACTATGGCAGGGTCTCAAATTGAACAGTGGCAGGAGCCAGACCTACAGGTTGACCAGCCGGTAGAAGCGGCGGCAATGGCGGCTGCCATTACCCTAGCGCCTGCGCTGCCACCGCGCCCCTGGTGGCAGCGACGACTGGCGATCGCCGCTGGCATTGGGGCCCTAGGCGGGCTGGGGGGCCTGCTGTGGTGGGCTTTTTTGCGCACCCCGCCCCAGCCCCACGTGCTCGATATCTCGCCCTCCCAGAGCCAGTACGCGACGGCCCTGGCAGAGACACCCCGCCTGAGCTGGCAGGTGAGCTACCCCCGGCAGGTAGAAACCATGCTTTTGCGCGGCTACGCCCCCGATGGCACCCTGGTGTTTGGGCCTGAGGCCTACGATCTATCCCAGGGGCTGCCCGTCAACCTGCTGCCCTACTGTGACCTAACCAGGCGACTGCTCACCTGTCGTGAAGTGCCCCTTGATCTGCGAGAGCCGGGGCAGTACCGCTTTGAGCTGACCCTGCGGCCCGACATGGCCCTCAACTTGCCGCCGGTGCAGGCCCAGAGCAGCCTGGTGACCGTGGCCGACCTGCCCCTGCCTACGGTGGTAGAGCTGGCTCCCGACCAGGTGATCTACTCCGAAGCGGGCACCCAGGTCTCGGCCAGCACCGCCAACCTGGCCCCCGCTGTCACCGATGCCGGCATTCGCGTCAGCTGGATTGTCACCAACCCCGCCAGCCTGCAAGACCTGCTGCTCGTGGTCAAACGACCCGACGGCACCGCCCTGGGGGGGCGCCGGTTTAGCCTCCGCAACTCCAGCAATTCTGGGCCGTCGCTGCCCGAAGAGCTACAGCCCTTCTGCCAATTACAGGACCGCCTCATTTGCCAGGGGGTGCCCACCGGGATGCTGGACGTGGGCCAGTACCAGTTTGAACTCACCCCGGTGCCGGTCAACCTGGGCGATAACGACCTGCCCGTTGCCAAGCAGAGCGAAGTCGTCAATATTGAGCCCCGCCCGGTGCGCATTGCGGCATTTACCATCAACGGGCGCGAGGCCCAGCCCAAGTACCTGGTGCCCGTTGAGCCGGGGCAGCAGATCCCTGGGTTTCAGGTGGCCTGGCAAGTCGAGGGTGGCTCCACGGCCAAGGTAGAGCTGCTGCCGTCACCGGGAACGGTAGGGCTGCAGGGGGCGCTGTCGATGCCCCTCAGCCCCGCGGGCACCACCACGGTGACCCTGAGGGTGACCGACGGCCAAAACCCACCCCTGGTGCGGGCCGTTACCTTTGAAACCTTTAACCCCCGGCCCAACCAGCCTGTGATTATTAATCAAGGCAGCGCCCCTGCCAGCGGCGGTCAGAGCGCCCCAGCGCCCCAGCCGGCCCAGCCGGCCCCCCAACCCCGTGACCCCCTAGGCGAAATCCTGCGCGAGCAGAGTACAAGCTCTGGGGGCTCCCTAAGCGACTTACAAAATCGTCCCGCTGAAGAGTTAGACCTGAAATTTTAGGAGCGGCAGAGAATCGGGCGGCTGATCTCTACGGATAGGGGCTATGGCCAACAGTGACTTTGACCCGGTGGACTATAGTGAGCGGCTGCGATCGCTGATGACCCAGGCGCACATCGCCAGCTACCGCTCGCTCAGCGCCTCCAGCGGTGTGCCCAGATCGGCGATCGATGGCCTGCGGCGAGGGCAGATCGGGCGGCTGCGGGTCTCTACCCTGCAGCGGCTCAGTCAGGCTTTGGGTCTACCGCTGGACAAGCTGGTGGAAATCTTTAGCCCCGACGCAGCTTACCCTGGCGGAGCCGCTAATCCTGCTGGGGCCTCTAATTCTGCTGGAGACACGAATGCTGATGTCGTGAGCCAGCTAAAGCAGCTCCGCCAGGAGTGCGATCGCCTACAGAGCCAGCTCGCCACCCAGGCCGCAACCGTGCGCCAGCAGGTGCAGCAGGAGGCGATCGCCCAGCTAGAGCCCTGGCTGGTCCAGTGGCCCACCGCCGTTCACGCCGCCCAGCAGCGGGTAGACCTGCCCGCCCAAAAGCTC